>CAKOIQ010000010.1 GCA_934086935.1 uncultured Bacilli bacterium | reverse complement strand
TTGGTGAAATGGTTAACACACATGCCTTTCACGCATGCATTTATGGGTTCGAACCCCGTACGGGTCACCAATTGAAAATTACTCACTTCGGTGAGTTTTTTTGTATGTTAATTTACTAATGACTTAGCCATTTTAATACAGGCAGGACCAAACTTACCATCTTCTTTTAAACCAAATCTTTTTTGATAAGCTAAAACAGCTCTTTCAGTTTTTCTACCAAAAGAATTATCAACCGCTAAATTACTATTCATTGACCAATTTAAAAATCTTTGAATCAAACCAACATTATTATCTCTATCTCCACGTTTCCATCCCCAAATACCAAGTCTTAACTTAGGTAAGTCATATATATAAGTGTCTTGATCATAAATAGCCTTAGTTAAAAAAGAAGTAGGATTAATTCTTTTACGAGAACTATAACCAGTAGATACCTCAAAATGTAAATGCTTGCCATAAGCTCTACCACTATCACCCATATAACCTAAAACAGTTTCTGCATTAACATTATCACCCTTATTGACTAATATACCCTTTTTTAAATGAGCATATCTAGAAAACATACCATTAGGATGACGAATATAAACATAATTACCCCAAGTTTTACTACCAGTACTTCTAGTATTATTATCAAGTCCATCAACTATTTCATAAACAGTACCAACACAATTACTATAAATAGGAACATCCCCTTCACCCTTAAAAAAACCTAAATCAACCCCATTATGACCATTTCCATAAGAATTAGTAATTCTCTTCATTCCATTTTCAATAACCCTAAAATCCATATAAAACCTCCTAATAATAAAGTATTCAAAAAAAGAATGAAAAGGCACGGCGCAAAAAAAGTTCAGTAACCTGAACTTAATTATTCTATAACAAAAGGATTAGATGATGTGCCATCACCACTACTTATTGTTGTATCAGATTTTAAAGCAATTACTGGGCGTAAAGCAATATCCGAATCAGCAACATTGTAATATAAATTACTTGTTAAATTATAGGCAGCATCCATAAAAGCATATGGTGACAAAATCCAAAAAGGGTCAGAACTAGCATTATTTAAAATATAGGAAGACCCAATACCATTAAAGAAACTATAACCAGATAAAATCATTTCATCAGCAGTAAGTAAACCGATTTTATAAGTCAAGGCACCATTTACATTTATTATGTCTTCAACTGTAAATTTTGACAAATTTGCATTAGGATCATCCTCAGCACAAATTAAACTAGCATCCTCATTTGAAAAAACAGTATAATTAGCAGGAAAGTAATACCATGAATATTATCTTACTTTGTTTCTCCATGGTTAATAAATCACTCCTATTATACCTAATTTTAATCATAAAAAAAGCACTAAAAGTGCTTATCTTGATAACTTTGCTACATTAAGTTCAAGAGAATCATTAATAACATCTCCTTGTTTAGTAGTAGCTTCAATGACAAAATATAAATTATTTATATTTTTAATTTTTTCAGTATTAAAGTATTTATCATTTTTAGGTAATTCTGTAATATTAAATGCACTCAATCCTTCCAAAACACTCTTTAAAGAATATCCTTCTTTAGCTTCATCTGAGATAACAACTAATTCTTTTAAACTATCATTTACCTTAACATAATAACCTACTTTATATTTAGTAACGGCAATATCTTTTACTGGTACATAAGTTATATCACTACCTTCAAATATATTAATATCATAATTTAAACTAATTACTCCATTATATACACTTATATAATTACCCTTACCATTAAACATATAAGTTTTACTTACTTTCATTAAATGATTACAAAAGAATATAAGTACTAATACTAAAATAATTAAACTAATAATAATAACATTATATGAATTAAAAAATGTACCTTCTTTCTTTTTACTTAACTTCTTCATTACTAACCTCCTAATTCAATTTCTAAAGTTTTATTTTGGTCAATTACTTCACCCGCATTTATATTAACCGAAGTAACATTTCCATATCCATTTACATTATAAGATAAATTTAATAATTTTGCTAGTGTTATTACTTCATTTTTAGTCCATCCTATAACATTTGGCATTACATAACTATTGCCATTAGTTTTTAAAAAAACTTTACTACCTTGTAAAACACTAATATCTTTTATTGGATATTGTTTAGTTATAAATTCTCCATCACCAATAACAATTGGAGTAAGTCCAAAAGCTTCTAATTTACTAGTAACCTCACTAGGTGTCATGGTAATATAATTAGCTATTTTAACAATTTTTTTACTATCTTCACTTGTTTCTCTTAAATTTAAATTTTTATATTTAGCAACTGACTCAACAACTTCCTTAATTACAGTTCCCATATAATTACCAGATGTTTGTAATCTTTTAATAGATACATAAATTATATATTCTGGATCATCTTTAGGAAACATTCCAGCAAATGATCTAATATTATTATAATTACCACTAGCATATTTCCCATTTGAATTAGTGTACTGTGCAGTTCCTGTTTTTCCTATTAATCTAACTTGATTAGTATGATATTTTTTACCAGTAGCAACTGAATCATCACCATTAACAGTTAAATCCATAAGTTCAATCATTTTATTAACCGTATTTTCGCTTACTGCTCTACCTAATTCATTTCTCTTACCTTCATAAATTGTTTTACCCGTATTTGGATCAACTATTTTTTTAACTATATATGGTTTTAAAACTATTCCTTTATTACTTATTGATGTTAATGCTTGTATATTTTGAATAGGTGTTGTGGTAATACCTTGTCCATAAGAAGCACTTGCAAGTTCAGACTTATAAAAGAAATCTAACTTACCTCTTAACTCATTGGAAAGTTCAATCCCAGTTTTAGAACCAAAACCAAATTTTTCATAATAATCAAGCAAAGTATCTTTACCGATTTTTTCAGCTAATTTAACAGCTGCAACATTTGAAGAATAAGTAAAACCAGTATCATAACTAATCTTTCCCCATCCTTTTCTATTCCAATCGCTAATAACATAATTATCAACAACAATATTACCAGAATCATACATTTCACTACCATTATAATTACCAGTATCTATTGCGGCCATAAATGAATAAATCTTCATAGTTGAACCAGGTTCATAAGTATAACTTACTAAAGGATTATTATAATCTTTAATATTTAATTTATTAGGATCAAAACTAGGAGTTGAAGCAGAACCAACAATCGCTCCCGTTTTAGCATCAGCAATTGTTAAAGTCGCCCAATCAATTCCTACTTGTTCTAATTTATCCATCGCATTTTCTAAATAAAGTTGAATATTAGAATCCAATGTTAGATAAATCTCTACACCATCTGTTGCTGGATCTTCAACTTCAGGAGTATTCGCTATCTTATATCCATAAGCATCCTTTTGATAAGTAAGTTTACCATCATTACCAGTTAATTGTTTATTATATTTTCCTTCAATTCCTAATTCACCAACAATTGAACCATCATCTTTTCTTACTGCATACCCTAAAATATAAGAAGCAAAATCACCATTAGGATAATCTCTTTTAGTACTTTTAATAAAATCAATTCCTGGTAAGTTTAAAGCATCTATTTCTTGCTTTAATAACTCACTAATATTATATCCACCAGGTCTAAGTTCAACTTGATATGCATCTCTACTAAGCATTTTAACTAAAGTTTCTACTTTCATATTTAATAACGGACTTAACTTTTCTGCGGTCATTTGTTTATCTACTACATGTTGAGGATTATCCGGATCAGTTGTTCTTGATTCAGCTAAATATGCAATAACAGTATAACTTCTAACATTTTGTGCAAGTATTTCATTATTAGCATCATAGATAGTTCCTCTCGTTGCAGTTATCTTCTTAGTAGCAGTTGTTCTTGATAAAGCAAACTTTTTTAAATCAATACCATCTACTTTAGTAGAAACTGCTACATATAAAAGTTTGGCAATAATTATTGCAAACAAAAAAGCAACTCCAAGCATAGTAAATTTATTAATTGATATGCTCTTGTTACTTTTCATCACTTTATCATCACCTATATTTATTTTATCACAACTATATTATCATTTTGATATTTTAAACCAAATTCTTTTGCAATATCCTGAATATTTGACAGACTTGCAAGTTCATTTATCTTCATATTAATGCTTTCATTAATACTTTCTTGTTTATCTATCTTCTTTTTCATTCTTTCAAGTTCAATATTACTTTCAGATAATACACTCTTAGAGTAAACAACTACAATTGGACTAGAAACTACAAGTAAAACTAATACTGTAATTAATAATCTATCAATACCATGTAATCTAACTTTCTTTCTAGTCTTCTTCATTATTATACCCTTTCTATTATTCTTAATTTAGCACTTCTGCTTCTACTATTTTCATCAAGTTCTTCTTCACTTGGTAAAATAGGTTTTTTATTTACAAGTTTAATTAAAGGTTTATATTCATCTGGAATTTCTGGTAATCCTTTAACTAAATCATCAACTTCACTATATTTTTTAAATGTTTGTTTAACTATTCTATCTTCTAAAGAATGAAAAGTAATTACTCCTATTCTTCCGCCAGCCTTTAGCATCATAATAGCATCTACTAAAGCTTTAGTTAAAACATTTAATTCATCATTTACTTCAATTCTAATTGCTTGAAATATTTGTCTTTCTGGATGATTAGTAATAAAGTATTTAAAAGGTACTCCTTTTTTAATAGCTTCTACTAACTCTAATGTTGAATTAATTTCTTTCTTTTGTCTTTCTTTAACAATTGATTTAGCTATACTTCTTGAATATTTTTCTTCTCCATATTTAAAAAATATATCTGTAAGTTTATCTAAACTATAGTTATTAACTATCATTTTAGCATCTACTTCTTTACCTAAATCCATTCTCATATCAAGTGGTGCATCTTGCATAAATGAAAATCCTCTTTCTTTTTCATCGATTTGAGGACTAGATAAACCTAAATCAAAAATTATTCCATCAACTAAAGTTATTCCCTCTTCAGTTAATTTTTCTTTCAAATGTTCAAAATTAGAATAAATAATTTTGAAATTATCACTTATCTTTGATAATTCACTTTGGCTATAATTTATAGCTTCCATGTCTTGATCAAAGGCGAAAAGAAAACCCCTTCTTACTCGCTTTAATATTTCTTTTGAGTCTCCTGCATAACCTAGTGTTGCATCTACATATATTCCATCTGGCTTGATGTTTAATCCATCTATAAGTTCACTCTTAAGTACACTATAATGTTTCATAATCATCTGCCTTAAATAAGTTTTCTGCAATATCTGCTAAGCTATCTTCATTTTCCTCAAAGAAATTACACCATGAATCCTCACTCCATATTTCAAGTCGATCATTAGCGCCGATTATAACGCATTCTTTAGTTAAATCGGCGTAATGAACGAGTGGGGAGGTAATGTTTATTCGACCTTGTTTATCGAACTCACATTCTGCAGCGCCTGATAGGAAAAATCTTGTAAAATTACGGGCATCTTTATTTGTAAATGGTAGACTTCTTAAACGTTTAACTATCTTTTCCCATTCAGTAAGAGAATAAACAAATAAACATTTTTCTAAGCCACGGGTGATTATAAACTTCTCTCCTAGTTCATATCTGAACTTAGAAGGAATTATTAATCTGCCTTTATCATCAATATTATGATGAAACTCTCCCATTAACATTTTAATCCCCCACTTTCTTCCACATCATGCCACCGTCTACCATTATAATACATCAATCTTATTAAATCCGCAAGGAATTTTTTTTTAAAATAAAAAAAATGTATCATTTGACACATTTTTTGTAAAGTTATTTTTTAAATTGTGAATTATAAAGTTTAGCATAAAAACCATCTTTAGTAAGCAATTCTTCATGGGTTCCTTGTTCAATTATATTACCTTGATCCATAACTAATATTAAGTTAGCATTTTTAATCGTCGATAAACGATGTGCAATAATAAATGAAGTCTTCCCTTTAGTAAGTTCATCCATAGCTTTTTGAACTAATTCTTCAGTTCTCGTATCTACATTACTAGTAGCTTCATCTAATATTAAAAATGGTGCATTTTTAATCATACCACGAGCTATTGTAAGTAATTGTCTTTGTCCTGCTGAAACACTATCATTATCTGAAAGAATAGAATCATAACCATCAGGTAATGTTTTAATAAAATGATCTATTCCTACAATTTTACACACTTCTTTAACTTTACTATCACTAATATTCTTACGATTATAAATAATATTTTCCTTAATACTTCCTTCAAATAACCAAGTATCTTGAAGAACCATCGTAAATAAATCATGAATATTTTCTCTAGTTAAATCATGAATACTTTCTCCATCAATTAAAATATCGCCATTATCTATATCATAAAATTTCATTAATAAATTAACTAAGGTTGTTTTTCCAGCTCCAGTAGGTCCGACAATAGCTACCTTTTCTCCTGGATTTGCTACAGCACTAAAGTTTTTAATTGTAGGTTTTTCATTGCCAGCATAAGTAAAGTTAATATTTTTAAATTCAATCTTACCTTTAACATCATTTAACTTTAATCTATTTTTAATTTGACTTTCATCAGCTAATTCTTCTTCATCAAATATTTCAAAAACCCTTTCTGAAGCTGCTGCTGTTGATTGTAAACTACTCATAGCTTGTGCAATTTGTGTAAGTGGACTTGAAAATAATCTAACATAAGTAATAAACGCTACAATAACCCCAAAAGTAATATAACCATTCATCGTTAAAATTGCTCCAACAATACAAACAGATACATAACCTAGATTACCCATAAATCCCATCATTGGATGCATTAAACCTGATAAGAATTGACTCTTTAAATTAGCGTCATAAACTTTATTATTGTATTCATCAAACTTCTTAATAACATCATTTTGTCCATTGTAAGCCTTAACAACATTAAGACCAGAATATACCTCTTCAATATGACCATTCAAATTACCAAGTTCAGTTTGTCTTCGCATAAAATATTTTTGACTCTTACCTAAAATTATAAACATAAATGCAAATCCAAATAGTGATGAAACAATTGCCGTAACTGCCATAATCCAGTTAGTATAAAACATCATAAATGTTGCACCCAAAAATAAAGTAATCGCACTAACTAAAGTAGATAAAGAATCATTTAAAGTTGAAGCAATTGTATCAATATCATTAGTTACCCTTGATAAAACATCACCAAAAACATGATTATCAAAATATTTTAGAGGTAATTTATTAATCTTCTCACTAGTTTTAGTTCTTAATTTTCTTGCAAAATTATTTGATACATTAACCATTAAAATTGCTTCACCATAAGTAAATAAAGCACTTATAAAATATAAGATAAATAAAAATACTCCAATATTTTTAATTTTAACCAAATTGATTGTTGGTTCAATAACCTTTTTCATATTATCAGGAAGTTTATCTAAAGCACTATAAATCTTATTACCATCTTTTTCATCTTTTAAACTCAATAAAATGCTTAAAGACTTAACTTGATCATCACTACTAATAACTACTCCATCAATCTCAAAATCATTAAATAACTTAGTAATAACATTTACTGATAACTTAGAAGCATCCTCACTCTTAATAAAATTACTAATAGACTCTCTATCTTCTAAAGACAAATCTTTATTATCAAGTATTTTTATTAAATTATCTTCCGTAAAGCTATTCATCATCTTAGTTGTAATTAATTTTAAATTATCACTATTTACCTTTAATCCCGCACTAATTTCATCAGTAAGTTTAGATAAATATTTAGGGGCATTAATTGATATAATCGAACCAATAGCCGCAAATAATAAAGCTAAAACAACACTAACTTTAAAAGTATTTAGTTCTTTTAACAATCTTGCAATCGCACTTTTGAAATTTTTAGGTTTTTCAAAATTTTGTCCATGTCTTCTAGGAGCAACTCTATTTTCTTTTTCGTTCTTAGGCATTTTCTAGTTCCTCCTTTGATAATTGTGATAAGGCAATTTCTCTATACACTTCACAATTTTTAAGTAACTCTTTATGAGTACCTATTCCCACACATTTTCCTTGATCTAAAACCACAATCTGATCAGCATTTAAAATAGTTCCTATTCTTTGTGCAACTATTAAACTAGTTGATTCCTTAGTATATTTTTTAAGTTCTTTTCTAAGTACTGAATCTGTCTTATAATCCAAAGCTGAAAACGAATCATCAAATATATATATTTCTGGTTTTCTAGCAATTGCTCTGGCGATAGCTAATCTTTGTTTCTGCCCACCAGATACATTAGTACCACCTTGAGCAATATGACTATTATAACCATCATCCATTTTTGTAACAAAATCTTCGGCTTGAGCAACTCTTATTGCTTCTTCTATTAATTTAATATCTTTTTTACCCTTACCATTTTCTCCATAACTAACATTATATTTAACACTACCATTAAACATAACAGCCTTTTGAGGAACATAACCCAAAATATTATGTAAAGCTTTTTGATCATAATCTTTAACATTAACTCCATCAACTAGTACCTCACCAGAAGTAACATCATAAAATCTTGGAACTAAATTAATCAAAGTACTTTTACCACTACCAGTTGAACCAATAAAAGCTACTACATCACCCTTATTAGCTTTAAAAGAAATATCTTCTAAAACATATTCTTCGGCATTAGGATATTTAAAATAAACATGTTTAAACTCAACTGTACCTTCTTCTATACCCTTTTTAACATTACCATCTAAAATACTATCAACCGTATTTAAAACTTCATTAATACGATTAGCTGATACATTAGCTCTTGGCATAATTGTAATAATCATCGCTATCATTAAAAATGACATAATAACTTGCATCGCATATGAAGAAAAAACAACCATCTCACTAAATATCGTAAGCTTATCACTCATTGAACTTTTAGCAATCAAAAATGCTCCCATAAAATATATAGACATAGATAAAACATGCATAACTAAGTACATTATTGGTTGCATAATTGAAAATGTTCTTTGGTTAAACAATTGTTGATTAGTAAGTTTATTATTTACCTCATCAAACTTATTTTCTTGATATTCTTCAGCATTAAAAGCTCTAACTACTCTAATACCAGTTAAATTTTCTCTAGTTACTCCATTTAATTTATCAATTAACTTCTGAACTATTTTAAATTTAGGCATAACTATAACAGTAAGTATTCCAATTGTCGTAAGTAATATCACAACAGCAATACCCGTCGCTAAACTCCATTGCCAATTCTTATTTAATATTTTAGTAACAGCAATAATAGCAGTAACAGGCGCTTTAATTAATAACTGCATTCCCATTCCTAAAACCATTTCCAACTGTGTAATATCATTAGTAGTTCTCGTAATTAAACTACTAGTATTAAATGCTTTAACATCTTGCATTCCCATACTTAATACTTTATTAAACAATTTATTTCTCGTATTAAGTGAAAAATTACTAGTAACTCTCGCTATTAAATAACCTACTAAAATACTAATTAACATACTTCCAAAAGCACAACCAAGCATATATCCACCATTTATCAATATACCACTCATCTTACTGCCTTCAGTTTGTACTAATAATGTTATTTTAGACATATAATCAGGCATCTTAAGTTCCAAATTAACACCTAAAATAATAAAAACAACTGCCACTAAAAAAAGACAAACATCCTTTTTAGTTAAATTTTTAAATAACTTTAACATACATTTTCCTTTCAAATAAATAAACCCGTATTCACACTAAACAAAATTTTATATCAATATTTTTTTAATGTCAACAAGAATAAAAAGACTGTTACTTGCAAAATACAGCCTTTTTATTTTCCCATTTAATACATACATTTTCATTATAATCTGTCTTAGTACTTGGATCAACTTGTTTCTCAATATACTCTTTTTCATATAATTCTTTAAGAGTAATCTCACCTTCACATTTTTCCTCTAAATAACATTTTTTAGCTGATTCTAATATTTTATTATTAACAACTAATAATTCTTTTTCATAATGTGAATTTAAATTTTTATAAAATGCTAAAACAAATAAAATTATTATAAATAAAGCAACTAAAATTATTACAAAATTATTTTTCTTTGGTTCCATAATAATTTTTAATAAATTCCTCTCTATATTCTAAAATACTATCATTCTTTATTGCTTCCCTTAACTCTTTAGTTAAATTAACTAAATAATTAATATTATGAATTGATAATAATCTTGCCCCAAAAGTTTCCTCTGCATTTATTAAATGTTTAATATATGCTTTAGTATAATGTTTACAAGCATAACAATCACATTCTTCACTTATTGGTGTAAAATCTTCTTTATATTTAGCATTCTTTAAATTAATCTTTCCATATTTAGTTAAAGCATGCCCATGTCTTGCTAATCTAGTTGGACTAACACAATCAAAGATATCTATTCCTCTAATTACGTTTTCTACTAAATCAATTGGATCTCCTACTCCCATTAAATATCTAACTTTATCTTCTGGTAAATATTTAGTACTCATTTCAACCATTTTATACATTGTTGGTTTATCTTCTCCAACACTAGTTCCACCTATTGAATATCCATCAAATCCTATTTTAACTAGTTCTTCGGCACAATGTTTTCTTAATTCTTCGTACTCACCACCTTGAACAATTCCAAATAAACTTTGTCTTGGATTATTAAAGACATCTTTGCCTCTTTTAGCCCATCTTAAAGTTCTTTCAACACTTTGCTTACAATAATCATAAGTAGCTGGCCATCCAATACATTCATCAAAACTCATCGCAATATCACTATCTAATTTATTTTGAATTTCAATAGATTTTTCCGGAGTTAAAAATAAAGCATCACCATTATATTGATTCTTAAACTTAACACCCTCTTCACTAATATCTTTTCTTTTAGCTAAACTAAATACTTGAAATCCACCTGAATCAGTTAAAATTGGACCATCCCAATTCATAAATTTATGTAATCCCCCAGCTTTATCAATAATATCTTCACCAGGTCTAAGCCATAAATGATAAGTATTAGCTAAAATAATTCCACAATCAATTGCCTTAAGTTCCTCAGGAGCCAAAGTCTTAACCGTCGCTTGCGTTCCAACCGGCATAAACATTGGTGTTTCATACTCACCATAATTAGTTTTAATCTTACCTAAACGAGCTTTAGTATTCTTTTCTGTTTTTAATAAAGTGTATTCAATTTTCATGTTCATCACCAATGAAAATTATACCAAACATTTACCTAAAAATAAAGAAAGGAATGAGTCTTTCTCACTGGAGTTTGTCAAACTAAAAGAAAATAATTTTTAAATCTTTAAATAATTATTGTCTTATGTTATTATAAATATATGGATAAGATAATATTTAAAATAGGTAAAAATTTATTAACAATAGATAAATACACAAAAGATATTAAAACAGATTTAAATAATACAAATGTAATTGATACTAAAGAAATCGTTTTTAGTACAGATTACATAAATAATAATCTTGAATTAGTATCTTCCTTTTTAAATGTCATAATAATTAAACAAAACATAAAAAAAACAATTATAAAAGATTATGATATTATCTTAAGCACATTATCTGTTTTAAATCATATCCCTAATATTAAAGACATCTATATTAAACCAGATAAAAGAATTAATTACGATACCTTCATGAAACTTCTAGATAACAGATATATTGAAAATTTAAATGTTTTTGATATTGCTCCTGCTCTTTTAGAAAGACTAGATAAAAATAATAATCTCAAAATAACTGTGCGTTCTGAAATATTATTTACAAGTAACTTTTTAAATTCAAATAACATAAATACTTATAGTGATATTTTTTATAAAAAGAACATCATTATTGATAATTTTACTAATGAAGATAAAGAAGACTTTGAATCCTTCATTAAAATAAATAAATATTTAAAAACAATTGAATTTAAAACTTTTAATAAAGAAACTTTTATTTATATTTTAGATACTTTAACTGAAAATAAAAAAAATAATATTAAAGTTATTGTCGATGAAAAAGGAAATATAAATGAAATATATGATATTATTACTAAATATAAAAATAAATATGAAAAAATATTAGATGATTTTAATATTTCATTTAAAATAAATTATAGTAAAGATTATAAAGAAAAAAACTTTCTTAAACAATTTAATTTAAACATTATTAAACTTACCTTATTATGTATAATCTTAGTAGTTGCTGGTATGCTTGGTTATAATATATATCAAAATTATCGTGATAATCATAATCAAGAAAATATTGAAGCTGATCTTAATAAAATATTAAAAGATTCAGTTGTTAATAATCTTCCTACAACTACAACTAAAGCTAATGAAATAACGAATGGAACTACTAAAGAAACCACAACTACTATTTATGATATTAAATATGATAAAGTATTTGAAAAACTTTTAGAAATAAATCCCGATACAGTTGGTTGGTTAACGGTTAATAATACTAATATTGACTACCCTGTTGTTAAACAAAAAGACAATAACTATTACTTAAAAAGAGATTACTATCAAAATAAAAATCGTCATGGTTGGATCTTCATGGATTATCGCAATAATATTGATGAACTAGATAAAAACACAATTATCTATGGACACAACTTAGCAAATCAAAAAATGTTTGGTACTTTAAGATATGCTCTTAATAGTTATTGGTATAAGAAAACTAAAAATCAAATAATTACATTTAACACAACTAAAGAAAATATGAGATGGCAAATATTTTCAATCTACACTACTCCCGTAGTTACAGATTATTTAGAAACTGAATTCAAAAGTGATGGTGACTATCTAAGTTTCCTAACTATGTTATCTAAAAGAAGCATCTATGATTTTAATCAAACATTTAGTGCTAATGATAAAATCTTAACATTATCAACGTGTTCAAATGGAACTAAAAATCGCTTAGTTGTACATGCTAAATTAATAAAAGAGGATTAAAATTAATTAATCCTCTTTATTTTGTTTATCTTTAATTTCTTGTAATAATTGTCTCATTTGTTTATATTCTTCTAAAGTAAACATATCTGATAAATCATCTTTATCTTCTTTTGCTTTATCTTTTTCAACTACAATATATTCAATTTTAGGTTCAGGTATAAGTTCTTTTTGTCTTAATTCTTCTATTGTACTTGGTAATTCGGGTGCATCATAAAAGTTAAGTGGTTTATCATCTTTATGAATAATAGTATATATTATTTTATATAAAATTAATCCTACTATCCATATAATAAATATTAAAATAGATAATTCAAATAAAACCATTAAATTTTCATTCGAATAAATACTTACCTTATTAGATAAATCTATTTTATTTTTAGATATTTGATCTAATATCAAGAAAAACAAAAATATATTAGTTGAAAATACAAATGAATTAATAACTCTAACTTTCTTATTAGTTTTTTTACTAAATAAACTAATAAATAAAATTACTAAACTTACTATAAGCATTATTATATACTCTAATACACTTGGAAAATATATTATAGTTACTATATTTTTAAAGATTGTATCAAAAATACTAAACAATGAGGAAAAATAATTCTTAAGTAATAATCCTATAATTACTAAACTTACTATTAAATAAGATATTTTAGTTATTTTTTGCTTTTTAGATATTACAAATATATCTACAACCATAAGTAAAAATCCAAAAAGTAAAACTAAAAAAAGAGGTGATGAAAATATAAGACTAAATATTGTTTTAATCTTATTCCATAGAGAAATCTCTACCATTTTCATCACCCCAACCTTTTTATTCTTTTTATTTCGTCTCTAAACTAGTTCACAAATATAAACTGTTTGAGTTGTACTATCATTTTTTGAACATGTAATTAATGTTAATGTTGAAACATTTTTATTTCTTTGAATACTTACTGAACCAGTCTTTTCAACTTTGTAAATCTTTTTTATTTGATAATGATATTCTTTATTTTTATATTTAACATAAATATCATCGTTTGGTTGTAATTTATAAAGATTTTTAAAATAAGATATTGAACTAGTTCCTGAATGTGCTGCCAAAATCAAATTACCATTCATTGAATTTGGATAACTTGATGATGGATGAACATAAATATTCTTATTAACATTATTATATTTTGAATTAATATCAAAGAAACCTCTTTGTAAATTAATCTTTGGAATACTTAAAGTACCAATATATAACTTAGAAATATCAGTAGTTGTTTTTACCTTAGTTGTTGTATTAGTAGTCTTAGTAGTAATTTCTACCTGTTTAATTTCTGGAACCTCATCTTCTTTTTCTTCAACTTCATCAGCAATAGAAACAACCTGATTATAATATTCTTCATTCATATCATCAAACACTTCTAACTTAGTTGAATTAAAATATGTACTAAGAAGAACACAAATTCCAATAAATATTGTTAAAACACCAATTGTAACCTTAACATTTCTTTTCATTTTTAAATAACACAATTGCACCAGCAGCTAATGTTATTGTACCAATTACATAAGTTAAAGTACTTGTTAATCCAGTTTTAGGAACCACAATTACTTCTTCTGGAGTATTATACATAATAACACCATTAGCTTTTACATATTCGCCATTAGCATTTTTAATATATAAATTATTATCAGCATCAACTTTAATATGAATTCCTTCTTTATTTAAGACATAGCCTTTAGGAGCACTTTCTTCAGTAAGAATATATTCTCCTTCTTCTAAACTTACATAATGAGATTCATCAGTAGTTGTCCAACGGTCAATTGTTTTCCCCTCTAAATCTTTTAAAACTAAGATAGCTCCACTAACAGCTTCATTAGTTGCACTATCTAATTTAGTAATATTAATAGCTTCTTTAATTAAGTTTATCATTTTAATATGATCAACTTTAACATATTCTCCATTAGTATTTTTTTCATAAACACTACCAGCGTCATCTAATTTAAAGTAAATAGAAGTTTTACTTAAAATATAACCTTTAGGAGCAATTGTTTCAGTTAAAGAATATTCACCTGGTTCTAAAACAATATATTTTGCTTCATTAGTACTAATCCAAGTAGAAACAACATTTCCTTTTGAATCTTTAACTACTAAAGTAGCACCAGGAATTTCTTTATCACCAGTAATATCAGTTTTACTAATTTTTACACTTAATTCAGCTTTATCAATCATTTTATAAGTAAAACCAGCATTATCACTGTTAATATTAATAATCATTTTATTAGCTATACGATAACCTTTAGGAGCTTTAGTTTCTACTAAAGTATATTTACCTACAGGAAT
The DNA here is from genome assembly GCA_934086935.1 of uncultured Bacilli bacterium. Classification (GTDB taxonomy): domain Bacteria; phylum Bacillota_I; class Bacilli_A; order RF39; family UBA660; genus CAG-533. The sequence goes on along the minus strand of CAKOIQ010000010.1, from coordinate 18,221 downwards.
ATCTTTAAATATTTTAGATTCACTTGTTGTAGTCCAATTTGCATACGCATCTTCACATTTAGTATTTAAACAGTCACCTTTATATAAAACTAATTCAGCACCACTTACGTATTTACCTTTTTCATCAACTTTATTAATAATTAATTTATTATGATGTTCATCAGGTCTACTTACTGATACTTCTTTACTATCAGAAACATTAAAACTATCTGTATAAATTTGACCATAAATAACTTTTTGCCATTGAGCATTTAAATAATAGTCATATAAACTTTTAATAGTATAAGTACCAGAAGCATTAATTTTAATTTTTAATGTTTGTGCTGGAACCATAGATGCTACTGGAACTTTAATTTGGAATGACATAACTCCGTTACTATTAGTTTTATTAATAATAGTAGTATTACTTGGAGCACCACTAAGTGTAATATCATTCATTTTATTAGCAAGATAATTAATTTTAATTACGCTTGAAATATAATAACCATTTTCTTCAGTAAATGTAACATTATTAGTATCAAATTTAATATAACCATTTTGTTGTTTATAATTTTTAGCACCATTTACTAAATTATAAATACTTTTACACATACTATTAGAATTAGCATTATTAGTAATGTATTGTTTTGCACTAGCAGATAAGTTTTTATCTTTACCAGTTAAAATATCTTCATACCACCATACAGCAATTTGCATAATATAGTAATCTTTTTTTGAATCCCCAGTATTAGGTCTATTTTCTAAAATATAAATGAATCCATCATTTACTTTACCACTAACATACATAGTGTAATTAGACCAATATCTAAGTCCTTCATTTTCACAATAAACCCATACGCCATTAGCTAAAGGTTTAAAATGAACAACAGGCATATTAGGAAGATAATCACCTAATTTAATTACATCACCTGTTTTAATCGTACTAGGAGCAGTAGCAGCTTCTACTTTAGTATTTAATCCCATAAAAGATAAAATACCAGCAAGAAAAACAAATATAATTTTCTTTAAATTTTTCATACCAAAACCCTCTTTCTTTGTTTACGGGTGCTATTGTATCATATTTTGTCTAAAAAAGCAAATCTTTGTTCCAGTTTTACAATATTATACACTTAAGTTTGTCTGAAATATGATTTAGCACCCCTTCAAGTAATAATATCCCTTGTTGCTATAGATTATACCACAAAAAAGGCTATTTTTCAATAGCCTCCCCATAAACAGTAGTTCCATCTACCTCAACAATCTTAACCAAATAATCTCTATTATGTTCAAGCTTACCCTTAATCTTAACTTTAATATAGTTAGAAGTATGACCAGTAGAATAATCATCAAATACCTCTTCTACTAAAACATTTAAACATCTACCAATAAATTTAACATAATAATCATTCTCTAACTCATTAGACAACTCAATCATTCTATGAGCTCTTTCATCCTTTTCTTGATCACTAACTAAATTTTCCATTCTAGCAGCCACCGTACCATCCCTTTTAGAAAAAGGAAATACATGAATCTTACCAAATTTAATTAATTTAGCGTTATTATAGCTTTCTTCAAAATCATCCTTAGTTTCAGATGGAAAACCCACAATTAAATCAGTTGTAATATTAATATCCGGTCTAACCTCTCTTAACTTATTAATAATAGAAACATATCTTTCCATATCATACTTACGATTCATCTTTCTTAAAGTATTATCACAAGCAGCTTGAACAGGTACATGCATATGATCACATAACTTCTTATTATTCTTAAATTCTTCTAAAAATTCATCATCTAACTCAGTTATCTCAATACTACTAATTCTAATTCTTTCCAAATAAGGATTCTTACTAATCTCTTTAATTAAATCAGTTAATCTTGGATAACTTCCTGTATGAATACCCGTTAAAACAATTTCTTTAAACCCATTATTAGCTAAATCATTTATTTCCTTAACTGCCACCTCAAAATCCTTATTGCGTATCGTCCCCCTTAAGTAAGGAATAATACAATAAGCACAATAATTATTACATCCATCTTGAATTTTAACAAAAGCTCTAGTTCTATCTTCATAATGATTAATAGTCATATCTTCAAAATCACTATGTAATAAATCATAAAAATTAGATACCTTCTTATGATCTTTTAAAAACTCTTCGACATAACTAACGATCTTAGTCTTATCTTTATTACCAATTAAAATATCGATTCCCAATTCTTTTAATTCATCTTGATGATGTTGGGTACTACAACCACAAGCTACAATAACAGCTCCAGGATTATCTCTTTTACATCTTCTAATAACTTTTCTACTTTTAGCATCACTTTGATTAGTAACAGAACAAGTATTAACAACCACTACATCCGCATCAGTCACATCTTCAGCTAAAGTATAACCACTATTTAAAAATTCACTTTTAATAACCTCAGTCTCATAAGTGTTAACTTTACAACCTAAAGTTTCCGTCCAAAGTTTCATCGAAACCACCTCAATACGTTAGCAAGTATAACATAAAGAATAAAAAAAAGCCATCTTAATGGCTTAAATTACTTTGTAAATCCTTTAAAGCTTTTAAAAACTCTTCTTCTTTTTCATAACTCATAAGTTGAACTTTTAATTTAGATTCATCTATAACGGGAGTTTCACTAGTATTAGTTAAATCAAACTTCTTAACACTTAAAGTTGGTTCTTCAAATTCATATTCATCATCATAACTAACAAATTTTTTATCTTTATTCTTAAGTAATTCTTCATAACTAATTACTGCATTATTTTCTTGTTCTTCTTCATAACTAGTTAATCTAATAGTCTCCGGTTTATAATCCTTCTCAATTGCTTTAGTAACAGCTTCAATATCAAAACTATCTTTTTTTACTTCACTATTACTAGAAACCTCTTCTTCCACATCACTACACTTAATTAAATATAAAATATAAACAAATAAAACAATTAGTAAGAATGTTCCAATAAAGAAGAAATAATCACCCATACTAAGAGAATAAATAAAACCCACTAAATTTTCTAATACTTCTTTCATTTAAATCACCAAAATTTCTTTCTATTATAATCTCTTTTACTTAAAATAGCAATAATGCTGCCATACTTAATAAATTATTTAACCCATGGACAATAATTGATATCCATATATTATCGGTTTCACTATAAATATAAGCCAAATATACCCCCATTGCTACATATACTATAGATTGAATCAAAGCTTCATACAAAACTAAATCAGTTGGAAAAATATGCATAAACCCAAATATTAATCCACTAATTAAAATAAAAGCATATTTATTCTTAACTACATTTTTAATACCTAATCTAAATATTCCCTCTTCAACAAAAGGAGCAAGTAAACTAGTAGATATAAGCATCATTAATGGAGCATTATTAGTAATACTATCTATAGCATTTTGATTTTCACTAGAAGTAACATCTAAACCTAGTAAAGCACTTAATACTCCAGTAATTAAAGCAAAACCAATCTTTATTCCTAAAAACAATGCAAAATAATTAAAAATTTTACTAACAGAATCTTTAGAATTTAATTTTAATTTATCAAAATCATCCTTAATTTTCTTATGATATAAAAGATAAACAACTCCAAATAAAATTAATTCAATCAATGCATTTAAATAAGCAACATCCTTACCATTAAATATACTAGTATTAATACCAAATTCTTTTAATAAATAAACTATAACACTACTTAAATTAAAGAATAAAAATAAAACAATAAACAGCTTAATAAAATTAATAATTCTTTCTTTTTTCATGATACACCTCACATAAATTTAACAGTTAATAAACCAGCGAATAAAACATATAAGATATAAGTTAAAATACTAAATGCAATATTATTATTTTTCTTATAAATATAAGCAAGAATACTAAACAAAACAAAACTAACAATCGCATTAACAAACATATACAATAAGGCTGCTTTAAATGGATAAAAAACATATAAACTATAAACCAATCCACTTAATAAAATCCCACTCTTACTATTCACTAAATTATTAACTCCTAAAACAAATATAGTCACTTTAATAAAAGGAATAATTATAATAGACTTTACAATAGTAATAATTAAATCTAAACTTAAAGTCTGATTAAATACATTAATAAAAGATAATCCTTTATAATTTACACTAAGTAAACCAGCAACATACTTAGCAATATAATTACTAATCATAATTGCAATAAATAAAACTATAAAAGATATCACCGTATATAAAAGATTACTACCTAATTTATTTCTATATTTAATAAAAGCACTTTGTAACTCATCTTTATAAACTATAAAAATACATCCTGCAATTACAATATAAATGATTAACGAAACAATATTAGAACTTATCCTATTTAAGTTAATTCCTAAAAAATTCATAAATTTATAGAAATACTCTTCTCCAAAAAGAAGAATTAAAATACTTAATATTAATTTAATTAAATTTCCAAAAAAATTCTTCATAACTACACCCATTATTATAATAAAACTTTAATGTAAAGTTTACTAGTTCAACAATGTAAATTGTACGTAAGTTTACACAACTTTATACATTAACAACATCACTCTTTTTTATAACATATACTTTTCTTTTTTTATAAAAAGCATAAAAAACATCCTTAATATCTAATTCTTGTTTCTTTAAATAAAGATTTAACCACATCTTACTTTTCTTAATATTTTTTAATGTATTATTTTGAATAACTCCATCTATTATTAAAGGTGCTGGATAATTACTATCAGTCTTAAAAATATTGTATTTAAATATACTAAGATTACCATTACTCTCTAAAAAAGCATACTCAACATCTTCAATTGATTTAATCGATTTGCTTCTTAAACTAAGAAGTAAATCATCTAAACTATATCTTTGTTTAATCATTTCTTTATAATTTACTACCCCATGATTAATTATAATACTAGGTTTCCCACTAAATATATTTCTAAATCTTCTACTTTTAATAGATATATATGCAAATAAAACTTCAATAAAAACTAATACACTAATCGGAATAATTGTCAAAAATATTGACTTATCGATATTTTCAATACTAATTGCCACTAATTCAGCAATTAAAATAGATACTATTAAATCAATAACCCCTAATTGACCAACTTCCCTTTTACCCATTATTCTATAACCAACTGTAATAAAAAAATAAAAGAATACTGTTCTAAATACTGTCGTGAATAATTCCATCCTATCACCAACAATATTATGAGTATTCTTTTATTATTTTAATCATTATAAATCATATTTTAAATTTTTATTATCAATAACTTCTTTAATCTTAGAAACAAATTCGTCTCTATCTAAAGTAATATTTTCATTAGTACCATGTAATCTAACAGTTACTTCCTTCGCATTAACTTCCTTATCACCTAAAATAATTGTATAAGGAATCTTCTTAGTTTGACTTTCTCTCATCTTATAAGTTAACTTTTCATTACGATCATCTAATTTAACTCTAACATTTTCTTTTTCTAATAAAGCAAATAATTCCTTAGCGTATTCTAAATGATATTCATTATTAACTGGAATAATATTAGCTTGAACTGGACTAAGCCATACTGGAAGAGCACCCTTAGTTTCTTCTAAAATATAAGCCATAAATCTATCTAAAGAACCTAAAATAGCTCTATGTAAAACAACTGGAGTCTTTCTTTCACCATTTTCATCAATATATTTTAAATTAAACTTAGCAGGTAAACAGAAATCTAATTGACAAGTAGATAAAGTATATTCATTACCTACTGCTGGTTTAACATTAACGTCTAATTTAGGACCATAGAAAGCAGCTTCACCTATTTCTTCAGTATATTCTATACCAAGATCATTTAAAACCTCTCTAAGCTCATTTTCAGCTTTATTCCACATCTCATCATCAGGATGATACTTAGTCTTATCTTCAGGATCTCTTAAAGATAAAACACACTTATAATCCTTAATACCAAAATCTTTATAAACATCAAAGATTAAATCAACAACTCTCTTAAATTCATCCTTAATTTGTTCAGGAGTAACAAATAAATGCGCATCATTTTGACAGAAATGTCTACCTCTTTCAATACCCTTAACAGCTCCTGAAGCTTCATATCTAAAATCATGAGCAATTTCACCAATTCTAATAGGTAAATCCTTATAAGAATGTAACTTATTAGAATAAATCATCATATGATGAGGACAATTCATTGGTCTTAAAACAAATGCTTCCCCATCAACTTCCATAGCTGGAAACATATTATCTTTATAATGTTCCCAGTGACCACTAGTCTTATATAATTCAACATTACCTACACACGGAGTTAAAACATGTAAATAACCAAGTTTCTTTTCTTTCTCTTTAATATAGTTTTCAAGTTCTTGCCAAACAATATAACCATTAGGTAAAAACATTGGAAGCCCTCTACCAACTAAATCATCAGACATAAACAATTCTAAATCTTTACCTATCTTACGATGATCTCTTTCTTGAGCATCAGCAAGTTCTTGTAAATAAGCATCTAACTCTTCTTCAGTTGGAAAACAAACACCATAAATTCTTTGAAGCATCTTATTATTAGAATCACCCTTCCAATAAGCGCCACTTACCTTAAGTAATTTAAAATGTTTAAGTTCTTTAACAGTTTCAACATGAGGGCCTCTACATAAATCTGTAAAATCCCCTTGAGTATACATACTAATAACAGTATTGCCTTCATCCATTCTACTAATTAAATCAATCTTATATGGATCATCCTTAAACAAATCTAATGCTTCTTCTTTAGATATCTCATGTCTAACAATTCTCTTTCCATCCTTAGCTACCTTTTTCATTTCTTTTTCAATAGCTGGAATATCTTCCATAGTTAAAGTTTTATCTCCTAAATCAATATCATAATAGAAACCTTCTTCAACTACAGGTCCTACCCAAAATTTCGCATTTGGATATAAATGCTTTACAGCTTGTGCAAGTAAATGTGCACAACTATGATTTAATCTACTTAAATCATCATTTTCTTTAATATTAATCATAAATTCCTCCTAAAAAAAAGAATGATACCTAAGGCGTCTTTCGACGGTACCATCCTTTTAATTCACTTTTATGTTTTTAACGCAAACTTACGGATATTATTATATCACTCTAAAGGTAGTAACCAATAAGCATCTTATTAACTCTCACCAACCGTTAACTCTCTTAAAAGACCATCTTATAAGTCATGTCCTTCTTCTCTGATTTCTTCCTAATAATAACTCAAATATAAAAAAAAATCAAGAAAAAAAGACTTCCTAAGAAGTCTTAAGCTATCCTAACAATATCCTGAATAGTTATATAAAGCATTAAAAGCATTAATAAGAAGAAACCAACCGTATGGAACATATTCTCAACCTTAGGATCAACCTTACTACCTTTAATAGCTTCAATTGCCACAAATAATACTCTACCACCATCAAAAGCTGGGAATGGAATAATATTAATAACCGCTAAATTAATACTTAAATAAGCAGTTAAATAAACAATATTTACCCAAGCACTCTTCGCACTTTCAACAATCGTATACATACCAACTGGACCAGATAAATTATTTAAACTAAGTTTACCAGTAAATAAGTTTAACAGTATCAACCACATAGTAGAAACAATAGAACCTAATTTAGTAAAAGCATATTTAATCGCATTACCAAATCCTGTATAAACTTTATTACCAGCACCTACTCCAAATACAGTAACTTCTTGTCCATCAGCATTCTTTTCTTTAACAGGTTTAATATCATAAGTTTTAACACTACCATCTTTTTTCTCTACTTTAAACTCATAACTATCATTTTTATTTTTTAAATTAAGTACTAAAGTAAGTTTATCCCAAGTATTAACTTTATAACCATTAATACCTATAATTTTATCTCCAACTTCAATACCAGCATTAGCTACTGGATAACCTTCTGGAACATAACCAACTACAGATTTTTGTTCACTAGTCCCCCAAATAATAGCTTGTAAGAATAAAAGGACAATGGCAAGTAATATATTCATAGTTACACCAGCAACTAAAATAAGAACTCTTTCCCATTTACTTCTATTACACATATATTGATTCTTTTTAAGTTTTAAATCCTTATTATCCTCATCAACTTCACCAGCCATGGCACAAAAACCACCAATTGGAAATAATCTTAAAGAATATTCAGTCGGATCATTATGTTTCTTTCTTTTAAAACTAAAAATCTTTGGTCCCATACCTAAAGCAAACTCAGATACATAAACCCCAATACTCTTAGCAGCAATAAAATGACCAAATTCATGAACAAATATCAAAACCCCTAAAATTAATATTAAATATAATAATGTAAGCATCCTATCCTCCTATAAATAACTCATGAATATAACAAATACAATAGCCACAAAAGTTAAACTATCTAGTCTATCTAAAATACCACCATGACCAGGTATTAATTTACTAAAGTCTTTAATCTCATAATGTCTTTTAATCGCACTAAAGAATAAATCCCCAATCTGACCCACAATAGTCATTATTAATACTATGCCAATAACTATAAATATATTTGATTGACTACCAATAAAAGTCACATAATACATTGTCATCATAAACGTTCCCATTAAAGAACCAATAATATATCCTTCCCATGACTTATGAGGACTTAATTTAGTAACTTTATGTTTACCAATTAATGATCCTCCAATATATGCAAAAGTATCAGTTAAAATTGGCGTTAAAAGCATTAAAATAAAATATTTCAAATCCATATCCCTAATAATTATAAAATAATTTAAACCAATACCTACTAAAAATATAAATCCAAATAATTTAAAAGCATCATCAACTGTATATTTATTCTTAACTTGATAAAAAATAACAGGAATAAATAATAACAATAAACAAACACTTATAATTCTATAATCTAAACCAAAAGCAATCATTTTAGAATCAAAATTACTATAAACTATACTTATTAAAGATATAAACCCAAGTATTTTAACTATTAAAGGATACTTATATAAATCCATAATTTCTTTATAAGCTAACATACATATAATTCCCACTGCAAGTGCAAAAGGAATTTTACCTATAATAATTAATGGAATAATTATTGCTAAAAGTACAGCTGCACTAATAACTCTCTTTTTCATTAATTACCACCAAACCTTCTATTTCTATTATTATACTCTTCTAAAGCTTTATCAAACTCATTATTATCAAAATCTGGAAAATAAACCTTAGGAAAATATAACTCTGCATAACTAGCTTGCCATAACATAAAGTTAGACAATCTCATCTCACCACTAGTTCTAATAACAAAATCTAAATCAGGTAAATCTTGATATAAATAATGGCTAAAATTTTCCTCAGAAATTGTAATACCATCTTTAATCATCTTGTTACATGCATCAACAATCTCACTTCGACCACCATAATTTAAACAAACATTTAAAACTCCCCCAGTATTATTCTTAGTCATCTCCACAACATTAGTTATACAAGCATAAACTTTATCAGATAAAGGTTCCTTCTTCCCCGAAAAAATAATTTTAATATTATTTTCGTCAAGTTCCTTAGCTCTCTCATTAAAAAATTTAATAATAAGTCCCATTAAATAAGTAACCTCTTCTTCACTTCTACCAAAATTTTCCGTTGAAAAAGCATATATACTTAAATAATCAACACCCTTTTTAAATACATATTTAGCTAAATCCATAATCCTATTAGCACCAGCTAAATGACCATCAATAGACATTTTACCCTTTTCTTTAGCCCATCTACGATTACCATCCATAATGATACCAACATGCTTTGGAATTTTTACATCATTCATATTTTCACCTAAAATAATTATAATATGATTTACTCATAAATGCAAACAATTAAAAAGATAACTTAAAGTTATCTAATTTATTACAAATGGACTTGATGAAGTGCCATTACCCTCAGATATCGTCGTTGCAGATTTAAGAGAAACAACGGGACGAAGCGCGCCGGAATAGCCAACGTAGCCGCCAGCCAAGGAACCAGCGACATAAGCGAGCCAGGCGCCGGCGACACCGCCAGAGAAAACATTCGGCGAAAGAGACCAATAAAAATCAGATGTCGCATTACTTCTTAAATAAGATGTTACTGAATTACCATCATAACCATTGTTTTCAAATATTGAAAATGGTGTTAAACCAGCAAAAGTCATTTCATCTATTGTAAGTAGTCCAATTTTATAATCAAGATTACCATTACCATATGTTGTATCTTCTACTGTGAATTTTGATAATTTACCTCCATCATTATCATTTGGACATATTAAACTAGGTCCAGTTCCATAAATATACAAATAACCCTGATCAAATCCAGCTGTTCTCACTCCTGCACCATACGCAGTTATTTCTTTTTGATAACCTAAACCTTTTAAAACCCTTGAGTTTTTAGAAAGTTCACCATTTTTAGCCTTATAACTATTCAAAGTTACATTTTTAACTGTACTTTTATCATTACACCATATTGTATCAGCAAGTTTATCTGTATATGATGTTAATTTAGCATTATACCATGTTTCTAAATTCTGTAAAATTCTACTTTTATTAGTATTGGCATGAGTCGCTGCATATGAACTTGAATTCGGCGTTCCATACATAAATCCTATATATGCATTATCATCATATTTATTATTAAAAGTGGTTTTATATGTTGTACCATCATATCTTGCAAATGCTAAATCATCGCCTGTATTAGTACAACTAGCTGATGAATAATCATATAAAGCTAATTTAATAGATCCATCACCGGTTATTCTTACGATTCTCCAACACATTCCGGCGAATGATACAAAGTTATTTTGAACATTTCCTCTAAAATAATATGAAATTCCATAATCATCTGGGGTTAAACTCATAACTGCTTCATTTGAAGCTGATGCATCTGTCACAGGATTAGTTAGTGTTGCAGTTGGACTTGCATAATTCTTCTTTATTCCAGCAAGTAATGTATTACTTCCTGCACTATTCCAATTCTTTGGTGCTGACTCTGTTGATGTTCCATCTGTTTCAATTACTAGATGTGCTGCAAATTTTGCTTCTTGTCCATAATTTTGATCATTATTACTTGGTTTAAAAAATATCTGTAATGTATAATCGTGTACATTATTTTTGCCTTTTATATGATATCCTGTTCCTAAAGATACATTACGTTCCCCAATGTATGCATTACTTGTTACATTTGGAATTAAAGCACCACTGTTTGCTGTGTTAGTTCCAGTTAATGTGTAACTTAAATCTAACCCAAATTCATTGTTATCAATTACCATTTTTACTTTATAAAACATTAACAAATCAGTTGTATTATTTCCTATTACTTGAAATTTCTTTGTTACCCAGGCTTCTTCTCTGGGATATACATTTGCTACAGAAATATTTGCTGACTTATTGTCATACACAACATTCATCGTACCACCTTTTGCTACAATCGTTGAACTACTTTCACTTGGTGTTAACGATGAGAAATATGCATATGTTACTCCGCCACATAGTACTACCAAAGCAAAAAGGATTACCATGAATATTATCTTACTTTGTTTCTCCATGGTTAATAAATTACTCCTATCTCTCTATTTTATTGTACTATAAACTAGCCTCTTTTTCAATCATATAAAAAAGGACTTTTTAGTCCTCGCTAATTATTTTAATCAAACCTTTATAAGGTAATGTTGCACAAGTTTTTCTACTTTCCTGTTTATATATTTCATCAAAAGCAAGTGCTTCCCCTAATTCTTCTTTATCATACTCTTTTTCATTTACCATATTTTCAAAATTTTCTGTAAATGTTTTAGCTTCTTCTAAAGTCATTCCAATAATTTTCTTTATCATTATACTTGTACTGGCTGTTGATATAGCACATGCTTCTCCATCAAAATAAGCATCTTCTATTTTATCTCCATCTAACTTAACAAATATATTAATATTATCTATACAAGAAACATTATTAGCATTAGCGTATTTAAAATCACTACCTTTAGTTTCTTTATGAAAAGGATTTGTATAATTATCTAAAATTATTTCTCTTCTTAAATTAGGATCCATTATATCATTTCTTTCATTATTTTATCTTTATCACTTAATAATTCTACTAAAGCATCTATTTCTTCTTTAGTATTATAAAAATATAAACTTACCCTTATTGTATTTTTAACTCCAATGGCTTTTTTAAGTATCTTAGCACAATGATTACCAGCCCTTACACATATATTATACTTATTTAAATAATAAGCCACATCTTGGCTAAAAATACCCTCTACATTAAAAGCTACAATTCCACTATCAGCTTCTTCATTAACAATTTGAATATATGGAATCTTTTCTAATTTATCCATCATATATTTCTTTAACTTTTGTTCATAAATACTGATAGTATCCATACCAATCTTATCTAAATAATCTACTGCTGCACCAAGCCCAATAACACCAGCAATATTAGGAGTACCAGCTTCTAATCTTTGAGGTAATTCTTTTAAATATATTTCTTTTTCTGAATCAAAAGATTCATTCATACCTCCACCTAAAGATAAAGGTTCAACTGCCTCCAATAATTCTTTCTTACCATATAAAACTCCAACTCCAGTTGGTCCACACATTTTATGTCCCGAAAAAGCTAAAAAGTCTACATCTAAATCTTTAACATCAGTTTTAGTATGAGGTACACTTTGAGCTCCATCACAAACTACAAACATATTATTTTGATGAGCAAATTTACATATTTCTTTAATAGGTCTTACATCCCCTACTACATTAGTAATACCAGCTAAAGAAATAACTTTACTTCTAGGAGTAACTGCTGATTTAATATTTTCTAAAGTAACATGTAAATTAGCATCTAATGGAACATATTTAATAACTGCTCCTAATTTATTAGCAAGTCTAAACCAAGGAAGTACATTACTAGCATGTTCTGCATCACTAATAATAATTTCATCTCCCTCTTCTAGTAAATTACCAAAGAAACCAGTAGCAATAACATTTAAACTTTCCGTAGCACCTGAAGTAAATACTACTTCATCTATTTCAGCATTAATAAATTTAGCTACTTTTACTCTTGCATTTTCATAAGCAACATCCACTTTATAACTAATTGAATAATCACCTCTATGAGCATTAGCACTATAATTTTCATAATAATCATTCATTGCCTCTAATACACATTTAGGCTTAAAAGTAGTAGCACCATTATCTAAATAAATCAAATCATCCTTAATCATAGGAAAATCATCTCTATGCATTAAAAATCACCTCCCATTTAAATATTCTTTTATTTTAATAATCATCTCTTTATCAGAAATAGTCTTAACTATAAAACCATCACATATAAGTTTAATAGCTTTATCTTTACTTAAACCCTTACTCATCAAATAAAATAATTCATCTTTATTAATATTACCTATAACTGTATTATGATTAGCTACTACCAAAGATGTATCTATAAACATATTAGGTTTACCACTAGCCATACCTCCATTAATATTAATAATTCTAATATTTTCATCCAAATAGTTATTTATTCTTTCTGTTTTAACATAACCATCTACATCTATATTAGTATTACCTCCATCATTTAAAGCACTAACATTAACTAATATACTAGCTTCTTCTCCTAAAAAATCTGTCTTTATCTTTAAACCATATTTATCTTTATTAATATAACCATAATTTAATATACATTTACTTCTATTCTTAACTAGAATATCTATTAAACATTCCCTATTATTTATATTATTAAAATAATTAATATCTAAAGATGAATCATCATTAACTATAATATTTAATTTATCTATATCTAAATCAAATATATTTAACTTACATTTCCCATTAACTTCTATTTTACTTATATTTTTATCTTCTAATGATAATATCTCATCAAAAAGACTAATATTATCCACTAATATATTATTCTTCATTTTTATTATCACTTACTTTATTTGTCCCAGTTATTTCTTTATAACCGTTTTTTTCTATATCATATGCTAAATTCATATCTCCTGACTTAACTATTTTACCATCAGCTATAATATGAACATCTGTAACATTTAATAATTTTATTAATTCTGCATGATGAGTTATAAGTAAAATTAAACAATCATGTTCTTTTTTATATTCATTTATATTTTGACAAACTATTTTTATTGAATCCACATCTAATCCACTGTCTAATTCATCTAATATAATAAATTTAGGTTCAAGCATCCACATATGTAAAAGTTCATTTTTCTTTCTTTCTCCACCACTCATACCTTCATTTATTCCTCTATGAATAAAGCTTCTAGGTATATCTAACATTTTACATATTTGTTCCATTTTTTTATTAAATTCAAAGATTGATACATTACTTCCACTTATTTCATTTAATGTCATTCTAAGCATTTCAGCATTACTTACTCCTGGTATTTCGATTGGATTTTGTGAAAGTAAAAATATTCCTTCTCTTGCTCTTTCTGTTACACTCATTTTAAGTAAATCTTTAGAGTTAAAAGTTATACTTCCGGAAGTAACTACATAATTAGGATCTCCCATTATTGTTTTACATATTGTACTTTTACCAATTCCATTAGGTCCCATTATGGCATGTACTTCATTTATCTTCATATCTAAATTAAAATCTTTTAATATTGTTTTTTTATCAACTTCAACAGTTAAATTTTCAATTTTTAACATAAAAACCACCAACGTTATTTTAACATTTTTCCTAAAAAAATAAAACTATAATTCAATAGTTTTATTTTTAGTTCTTCTTTCTTTATATAAACCATAAAATAATACATCACTTGTTTCAGAACTTACATCTATATCATTAAGTACTACTTTAACTCCATATGGTTTATATTGTTCTATTAAATATTTAGTACATTCTACATCTTTACCTACTGGTACTGTTATTATTGCACTACTAAACATTACATCTAAAGGTTTTTCTTCATCATCATTATATGAAGTAATACTTACTTCAACTTCTTGTTCATTTTTAGAATTCTTTCCCATAACCATATAACTAACATCTTTATCATCATTTAAACAAGATGAAATTATTTGATTTAATTTATCTTCTAAATCTGAACCATTCCCACTAATTAATATTTTATTTTTTTCCATATTTATTTACTAGCTTTCTTTTTAGTACCTAAATCTTTTTTAATTGATTGGTTTCTTAATACGTTAGCTATTAAATCAGAAGTAAATAATCCTGTTGGAAATGTTTCAACTACTTCTATATGATATCCTTCACTTATTGGATACATTTGTCTTAATATAGCAAGTGAATTTAATCCATCCATAGTTACAATTTGTATTTGTAATACTTTTTCTAATTTATAACCTGTTACTGGTTGCTCATATTCTTTAACATCAAATGTTAATGTTACTGTATTACTATCATCACTATGAATACTATATTCTATTGAATTTTTATCTGTTCCTGTTACTTCTAAAAATAAATTTGCATTTTCAGCAATTTTCTTTTTACCACACGTTAATGTTATTGCCATAATAATTCCTCCTTTTTCAAGTTGACTGTTATTATACCAAAATTAGTTAAAATATCAAGTAAAAAAGAATGGATAACACTATCTTTCCATTCTTTTTTCTTCTTCTTTAACTGGATATTTAGCAAGTGGTATTGATAATTTAACCATTCCATTTCCTAAATTTTCTACTCGTGGTTCTCCATGAACCCATCCTAAACTTTCAGGATGACTTTCAAGTACAGCCGCTATTTTATAATCAACATCTTCTGCTCTTAAAGTTCTTTCAAAAACTTCTTTATAAACATTTTCTTCCATATTTTCTCCTTCCCATCTATTCATTAGAACTATCTTGTTCTAACTTAACCAAAACTTCCCTTGGTTTAGAACCATTTTGAGGACCTATTATTCCTCTTTCTTCTAATAAATCAACTATTCTTGCTGCTCTATTATAGCCTAATCTAAATCTTCTTTGTAATAATGAAGCACTAATTTTCCCATTTTGGATTGCAAAATCAACTATTTCATTATACAGAGGATCATCATATTCTTCCTTTGGACTTCCAGCCCCTGCCATATGATTATCTGCTGCTTCAGTAATTGAGTTATCATATTTAGCTACTTGTTCTTTACATACATAATCTATTAATCTTTGAGTTTCTTCATCACTTATAAAAGTACCTTGAATTCTGACTGGAGTATTATCTCCCATTGGTTTATAAAGCATATCACCTTTACCAAGTAATTTTTCAGCTCCACTCATATCTAAAATAGTTCTTGAATCAATTGATGAAGCAACTGCAAAACTAATTCTAGATGGAATATTTGCTTTAACTACACCTGTAATTACATCAGTTGATGGTCTTTGCGTTGCAACAATTAAATGAATACCAGCAGCTCTTGCCATTTGGGTAATTCTCATAATTGAATCCTCAACTTCTTTAGCAGCTACAAGCATTAAATCAGCAAGTTCATCAATTATTACAAGAATATAAGGCATCTTTGGTACATTAGTATCATTCTTTTTATTATTCTTTTCAATCATTTCATTATATCCACCAATGTTTTTAACATTAGCTTCGCTAAAGACATCATATCTTCTTTCCATTTCAGCAACAATCTTTTGTAAAGCAATATTAGCCTTCTTAGGATCACTTACTACTGGACATAACAAATGAGGAATACCATTATAATTAGATAATTCTACCTTCTTAGGATCGACTAAAACCATCTTAATTTCATCTGGTTTCATTCTCATTAAAATAGAAGCAATAAAACTATTAATACATACAGATTTACCTGAACCAGTTGAACCAGCAACTAATAAATGTGGCATCTTAGATAAATCTGCACAACAAGTTCTACCCATTAAATCTTTACCTAAAGCAACTAATATCTTCGCATCAGCCATACTCTTAGGTACACTACCTAAAACATCTCTAATTGGTACTGAAGCAATATTTTTATTAGGAATTTCAATACCTACAGTACTCTTACCTGGAATAGGAGCTTCAATTCTAACATCCTTAGCTGCTAATGCTAAAGCAATCTCTTTACTAATACTAGTAATTCTACTAACTTTAGTTCCCGCTTTAATCTCTACCTCAAACTGAGTAACTGCTGGTCCTTCATGAATTTCAACAACTTTACCCGTAATTTGAAAATCAGCTAAAACTCTTTCTAAAGCAATACGATTAGTATTTAAAAATTCGGTTGTATTTAACTTTCCTTGTTTCTTTGGAGGATTTAAAATATCAATACTAGGTAAACGATACTCACCATTAGTCGAATTTTCAATCACAACTGGAGCAGTCTCTTCTCTAACCTCTTCATTATGATAATTTTTTAAATCTTCACTACTAGTAATAATAACCTTTTTATCTTCTTTTAATTCTCTAGGAACTTCTTCCTCTTCCTCATCTTCTTCATCTTCATCATCAGATTCACTTGCTTTAAAGATTTTACTTTCACCAAGACCCTTATTAAATCTCTTAATTCCCCCAAAAATCTTCTTAACAATATCAGCTAAAGACACATTTAAAGCCATAACAACTCCAAATACACCTAAAACACCTAAAACAATATAAGTACCATTTAAATCAAATAAATTAACAAGTCCCCAAGCAAAGAAAACCCCAATAATACCTCCACCAGTATTACTCAAATTAAGAAAACCTTCATCACTAAAAGTATTCATTAAATTATTAAAAGTATTTTCAAAAATACTATTATCTTTAATAACAACACTATCATTAATATATTCAATATGACTAAACGCAAGTAAAGCTATCAGTAAAAAATATAACCCAATTAACCTACTACTAAAAAACTTCGGTAAATCACGTTTAACAATCATATATAAACCTAAAATCATAAATAATAATATTGCAATAGCCCAATAATTACCCATTAAGAAAATTGCAAAAGATTTAATAAAATGTCCAACTGGACCAAAAGCTCCAATTCCAATTACACTAATAAGAACAAATATTAAACCAGTAAGTTCAGATGAAAATTTAACTTTGCTAGAACTTTCACTTTTACGTTTCTTCTTTTTTGCCATATCTTTACTTCACCATATTAATTATATAACACTTATAACTTTAATTCAAACAAAAAAGCTATTATTAAAATAGCCTTTAACTTTTAACAACAAATGTTAGACCTGATGGTTTATTACTACTTGCATTAAATTTATCTGCATCTGTTTGGGTACGTGCATATCCGGTTGTTGTGCTAGCATT
>CAKOIQ010000009.1 GCA_934086935.1 uncultured Bacilli bacterium | reverse complement strand
CTCAGTCGGTAGAGCATTTGACTTTTAATCAAAGGGTCTGGAGTTCGAATCTCCAACAGGACACCATTTAAAAAAATAAAGAGCAGTTATTGCTCTTTTTTTAATTTATCATAAGATTCTTCAATCCATTCATCTAATTTATTATGTAATGGAAGAAAACCACTAATACTTTCTTTAATATTTCTGGTACCATTTTCATTATCATTATAATTCATATTCTTAATAGATAAATTTAAATGTCTATTGTCATAATCTATTCCAATTATATTGGCATAAATCTTTTCCCCTATTTTTACATAGTCATTAATATCTTTAACAAAATTATTATCAATTTCAGATATATGGATTAACCCAGTAAACTCATCATTAACATTAACAAAAATGCCATAATTCTCAATACCGGTTACAGTAACTTCAATTATATCACCTAAATTAAAATCCATTCTCTCACCTCTTCTACGATTATATCATTATTTTCATAAATAACCAAATATGATATAATTTAAGTGGTGACCAAAATGGAAGAAAAAATAATTGAAGTAATAAATCAAATTAATCCTTATTTAAATAGTGATGGCGGTAATATTGAATTCATTAAATATGAAGACGGTACTGTTTATGTAAAATTAACTGGAGCATGTGGATATTGTATGTATAGAGATAACACAATTGATGATTTTGTTTTAAGATCAATTAAAGAAGAAGTTCCTGAAGTTAAAGACATAATTAACGTTGAACTTTAAAAATCCACATATAAGCCTTTATATCATTCTTTACTGAAAGTCTCGAATATATCTTTGTAACTAAAGATTCATATTCGTGACTTTTTTTCATATATAAAAATATTTTTTTATTAATTTCTTTACTTTCAATATACTCATCATAAAGATTAAAAAAATAAGAAGGATACAAAAGTCTTACTAGAAACATATTTGCCATTACATTATTAAAATTTAAATTATTAACTATACTAAGTATTTCCGAATCAGTTAAAATATCTTCAAAAAAACTCATTTTAATATATTCAGCTATATCTCTTACATTTAAATCAATTAACATATTAGAAGGATTATAATAACTAATTGCTTTTATTGGAGAACCTATTTTTCTATGACTAATTGAATAAATTAAATCATTAGTGCCATACATTTCAATTAAATTGTTATAAAAACTAATCGCATTTTCTGTTAAACCAATATAATAATTCATAGCATAAAAAACATTTACATCAGAAACAACCTCATTTAATTGAGTTTCATAATAATCAATTCTCTTTGACCAAACATCTGCCCAATTATAACTTCCCTTTAATACATAAGAACTAAATATTAAAGGATTTATTTCTAAATTAAGATCACACCTAACTTTAAACAAAACATATTTTTCTTCTTCAATTGTTGTATATAATTCTTTATCCTTATTTAAAACTAATAAATGATAAGGTTCCTTAGTATTATTTAAATAATTAATAATATTTTCAAGTTCAGTTACTTCAACTATTAATTTATTTAAAAGATACAAACCATCATCAGTATAAATAAAATAAGAATCCCCTTTTTCTTCTATTTTTTTGATAACTAAATTGTAATAATAATTTAAAATATTTTCCATATTATTATATATGAAAAAAAATCAGTAATATACTGATTTTATAGACTCTTTCCTGATGGAACATCAAACATGTTAACAGTTGTATCTGGTGCAAAAGGACTTACTTCTTGACTTGGTATTGAATTTGCTGGTTCGGCAGAAGGTACAGCAACAGTATTTTCTAAAACAGGTGCCGCTTTCACAGTTTCTTTATTTAATCCTAATTTCTTTTCATATTCTAAAAGTAATTCTTTATGATAAATTAAATCTGCATTTATTTCATCTAATAAATCCATTGCTTTTACATTTTTAGCATTTATTTCATTTTCAATTTTTATCATTTCATCTCTTAATTCTTCAGCACTCATTGCATCCAAGTTTGGCATTGAAGAATCTGAAACAATTGTAGGAGTCTCTTCACTCACCACAGCAGGCTCCAAAACAGGGGCAGCTGGTTCAGCTGGAACTACCGGTGTACTTTCAGTTTGAGTAATAATATCTGCATTAGTAACTCCAGATTCAACTACCGGAGTATCAATTGTTAAAGGTTCAACAGCTGGTTCAGGAGTTGGAACAACAGGCTCACTTGGTAAGACCATTGCATTTAACGCATTATTATAAGTTTCATTCATTTTATGTGCTTGATCTTTAGTTATAGCAATAACCTTAGATGTTTCTTGTATATTCATTTTTAAGCCTCCCACTTTAAATATTTAACATTAGGATTTTCATGACCAGTCAATATAGATTTCATAATTGACTTTAATGTCGTCCATTCCTCATCAGTCATAGTTTGAGATAACATATTAGCTTCCCCAACCTCAGACACATACATCTTAACCAAATCATTTTCTACAACTTCATTAAGTGTATAAAACACATACCTCTTACCAGTATTTTGTAATTCAAAATAACTAATAATTTCGGCTTCAATAATTTCACCATTTACTCTTTGTAACTTAACTTTAGTATCCATATAATACCTCACTATTCTAATAAAATATTATCATAAAAATCAACTAACTTCAATCAATTTTTTTAATTATGAAATGTTTACAGTCATTTGCACAAAATTCTTTAATATATTTGTCAACATTATTATAATTATTTAATTCTTTAACATTTTTATTTTTAGCATCATAAAAACCTTTAAGTCTTAATTTTCCATAAGCCCAATCACCAACAACATAATCATAATCAACAAAATAATCAGTAAGTTTACTTTCTACTTCAGGCAATTCAAAGCCATCTCTATAATCTTTTAACAATTCATAATTTTGACCATTAATATTAACATTTTTCAAAACCTATAACCTCCCCGCAATAACAGCAATTACAAAACCAATCATAATTTCTGTAATCATAATACTAAGTAAAACTAAAGTATCAACAAAACCATTTCCTGAAGTTAAAACAACATTTAAATTAATTGGCTTAACTTTAATTTTACTATTATTTAAATCCTCTTCTTCTGTTTCAATAATATTATTAATTTCATTTATTTTTAAATTAGATAATTGAGCAACTTCATTTATTGATAAACCATGCCTTTGATACATCGTCTTAGATAATAAATCTGGTTCGATTTCTTCAAAATGCAAATCACTATCTTCAAAGTAAATCTTTTTCTTTCTTAAATAATATCTTTGAACATAATATGGATCATTAGAAGCCATTTCATTTATTTGAGCTATTTTACGATCTTTAGCTAAAAATAAATCATCATAAACTTCAATATCATCACTAGTAGCTTTAACATTAATATTTTTTAAAAGAATCATTCTAATTAAAAGAAGTTCTATTTCTTTAATAGTATCATTCTTTTCTCTACTCATACTATTTAACCAATCATTATAGTCATTTAAATAACCAATAAATTTATAATATTCCTCATTAGTTAAACCATATATTTTAAAATTATCTCTTAAACTCTTTTCACTACCAGTTTTATAAGGATTAATGATGTTAATTTCACCATATATTCTTATTAATACTTCGATAACTTTAAGTTCAAAAATATGAGCTAAAGAATAATCTTTATCTTGTTTCTTTAATAAATAAGCATTTATACCATTATTAATAAATTCATTAATAAAAATATTATTCATTAACATCTACCTTTCTATTATTAATATACCACAAATAGATATTAAATAAAATAATAAATTAATTAGTTTTAACTATCTTACTTTCTGATTCATATAATCCATTATAAATTGAAGGTATTTCCCCTTGAACAATCTTTGAAGCTACCAAAATATCCATACTAGTAATATTTTCTTCTTTGATAAATGGAACTACTATCTCACTACTAACTTCAATGTTTAAATATAATTCTACTTGTAAAGAATTTATTCCATAAGTTTTAATTTTAGTTTTAACACTACCATTAACATACCTAATATAATTAATTTTAGCACTTATTTTAGGTCCTAAATTAGCAAGTAATAAATTACTACTATAATTATAAAAAGGCATCTCTAAAATCATAAAATTACTATATAGCCTAACATTATAACTATAAGAACTAAAATCATATAAAGGAATCATCCTCATAACTGAAGACTTAATATCAATTAAAACATCATAAGTATTTTCTAAATTATAATCAACATCACTAACCTTCTTATCCCTATAATTA
The DNA here is from genome assembly GCA_934086935.1 of uncultured Bacilli bacterium. Classification (GTDB taxonomy): domain Bacteria; phylum Bacillota_I; class Bacilli_A; order RF39; family UBA660; genus CAG-533. The sequence goes on along the minus strand of CAKOIQ010000009.1, from coordinate 35,520 downwards.
ATCTCAATTAAATCATTAATATTATATTTCTTTAAAGTATCACTTCTAATATTAGAGTTAACCGTATTAATGATAACATCTTTAATAATAATTTTACTTATATCAACCATTTGATTAGAAACCTTTTTACCTACAGTATCCAGTAAAACAGAAGTAATCATAACTATCGTTAAAATAAAAATTAATATCAAATTATTATGATTCTTTTTAAACTTAACCATTCTCATATTAAATAATATGAAAAAAAAAGAACTATATTAAAATAATCCTAGTTCTAAATATTTATTTGCAAGTACTACTCCTATTGCAATAGTTATAATAATAAAAACAAATATTAATATTTTAATTAAAGCTGAATTAGATTTTATATCATCTTGCATATCTTTAAAATCTTCAAAATCTTCTTCTTTAACAGCTAATTGTCCTGTATAGAAAGTTTCTTCAGTATCTTGAATTATTGAAGTAGCTGCTGTATTAGTATTATCTTCTTCTTTTTCATCATCATCTGCTAAATCTAATAATTCAGCATCTTTTTGTCTATTTTTAAGTTCTAATTCTGTAATTGTATTTATTAAATTAACTAATTCTTTCTCTGCTGGAGTTTCTTCTCTTTGTCCATACTTTTTATTTACTTCATCAACTAACTTAGAAGCATTATAAGATCTATTTAATCTATCTAATTCATAATCTACTGATTTATCATTTTTAGCTTTATCTAAAATACTATTAATATCATATTCTTTAGTATCTTCAACTTCTTTTTCTATTGGTTCTTCATAATTATCAATAGCTATAGATTTTCTCTTAGGTAAATTATCTCTATACTTTTTATCTAACATATCTCTAATTTGATCTACATCAATATTTCTAGCATTATTTTTTAATACCTCAACATTATTATTAACATCAAACTTATCATAATTTAATGCTTCATATGAACGATATAATTCTTTATTACGAGCAGTTCTACTTTTTAATGCGGGAGTATCTACATCATATTTATCCATTCGAGAATTCATTAAAATCACCTATTCTTTTTATATCATATCATAATTTGTCAAATATTGAAATACAACCTTGCTAATTCTCCTAAAAGATTTGTATAATATTTATGGAGGAATTAAAGTGGAAAAAGTAAAATTAAATAAAGATATGTGTATTGGTTGCGGTGCATGTTGTAGTATTGCTAGTGAAAACTTCACTTTTGATGGTGCAACTGCCAAAGTAATTAATGAACAAGTAACTAATCAGGCCAAAGAAGCACGTGATTGTTGTCCAGTAGGTGCTATATCAATTGAAGAAGATACTCAAAATTAAAAGATACCCTGAGTATCTTTTTTTATTCAGAATCTTCAATAAAACTTTTACTTTTATGAGGTTCATCAAATAATAAATCTAAATAGTTTTGTTGTCTTAATGCTTCATATAAAACAATTGCTACTGAATTAGATAAGTTTAAAGCTCTTACCTTATCAGTCATCGGTATTCTTAAACAATGATCTAAATGTGGTTTTAATAATTTAGGTGGGATTCCTGTTGACTCTTTACCAAAAAAGAAATAAATATTTTCCTTAGTATCACTATAATCAAAACTAGTATGAGGTTTATGTCCATATCTAGTCAAATAATAAAATGTACCTTCATTCTTACTATAAAAATCTTCTATATTCTCATAAACAGTATAATCACAATCTTTAATATAATTAACCCCACTTCTTTTAATATAACTATCATCTAAACTAAAACCAAGTGGTTTAATTAAATGCAATTTTGTATGAGTTGCTACACAAGTTCTCATAATATTTCCAGTATTACCAGGTATTTCTGGTTCAAATAAAACAATATTTAACATCTTATTTACCTAACTCATATTTATCTATTAATTGTTCAAAAGAACCAACTTTAAATAAATACTCACTACTATCAATATAATCTTCTGGTACATTATCTTTAAAATAAATTATAGCCGGTAAAACAATTGAAGATTTAGTTGTAACATTTAAAGTCTTATTAAGACCAGCAATCTCTTTTTTATCATTTATATAAGAAGTTCCATCAACATAAATAAAATTATCTTGTAATTCATTAGACACTAATTCTTTTTTTATTTGTCTTTCTAAATCATAAATATTTTTATCACCAACATAACTTAAATATAAGAAAGTATCTCCAGATAATTCAGTTACTGCACTACTAAGTTCATTATATTGAATAGTTGATACATACTTAGAAATATAACTACTATTAGACTTACCACCTTCATAATTACGATAAATATTACAAATAATTATTGTAATTAAAACAGTAATACCTAAAATTAAACATAACTTAATAACATTTTTCTTTTTAGTCATTTAAACACCTCTATTATAATTTTATCACAACCCCATCAAAAAAAGAAGAATTAATCCTTCTTTAATTTATATTTATACTTCTCATATAAAGATTTAAATCTATTATAATGAACTATTTCTCTTTGTCTTAAAAATAATAAAACATTAATAACATCTTCATCTTTAGCAATATCTATTAAATGTTCATAAGTTACTCTTGCTTTTTCTTCAGCAGCCATATCTTCAGCTAAATCTGCAACCGGATCTCCCACTGATGCAAAATATGAAACATCAAAAGGAACTCCATTAGAATTTACGGGATAAATACCATATCCATTTTCAACATAATTAGCAGTTAATCCATTAGCTTCTAATTCTTCTTTAGTTGCACCTTTAAGTAATTGATGAACCATAACACAAATCATTTCTACATGACCAAACTCTTCAGTTGCAATATCATTAAGTAAAGCCCTACCTTCATCAGTAGGCATTGTAAACTTTTGACTAAAATATCTTAAAGCTGCACCTAACTCCCCATTAGCTCCACCATATTGGGTAATTAAATACTTAGCCATTCTAATATCTTTTTTCTTAATATCTATTGGATAAGGTAATTTTTTATCATACTTAAACATTCATACCCTCCCAAGGCCAAGGACCTTTATACCAAGTATAATTGTCTTTAATATTATCACAAACTTCTAAAGGATTATACTTCTTATTATATTTACTAATACACATTTCAAGTTCACCAGCATACATCTTAAATAATTTATATAACTTATCATTATTAGGTTCTAAATCAAGTTTTAAATTAAGATCATTAACTGCAATAGATAACTCTCTAATCTTTAATAATTCTCTTTCTTTTTCACTATTTACTTTAATTTCACTAGGTCGATAATTTTTATAAGGTTCATATTCATCACTAAACATATTACCAAGTATTAAACCTTCTTTAGGACTTAATACTTCATCTCTAGTTTTAGTTAAATTAAAATAATCTTTAAGTAAATATTCATCATCAAAACTAAATAACATCTTAATACCTCCAATGTATAATATGTAACTTAAATAAAATGACTAAGGCTAACGCCCTTTTTTGATTAATTTAATCAACTATTCCCATAATAATAAAAGGTGATTAATATGTTTCTATTATGCTTAAAAATATTCTTTGCTAGAATCTTAGATGTTACCCTAGGAACTATTAAAACTGTCTATATAGTTAACGGCAATAAATTAAAAAGTACCATAATAGCGTTTTTTGAAGTACTTATCTGGTTTGATATTGCTAGAACTGCACTCAATACCGATATTGATTCTATCATTATACCTATTGTTTACTCTGCTGGATACGCAACAGGCACCTATATTGGTATGTTAATTAACTCCAAATTAAAAAAGAAAGTTTAAATATAATCTTTATTATTATTAAAGATAAACTTTCTAAATAAATCCACAGGAACCACAGTAAAAGCAAGTCCCAAGACAATTAATAATTCTTTTAAATTAAGTCCATAAGTTCTAAAAATCGAACCAGCATAATAAATAAAATATACTTGAATAATAGCTACTAACAAAAATATTATTAAAAATACTTTATTTTTCCTAATTCTATAAAATAAATTATATTTATTTGTTCTTGTATTAAAAGCATTAAAAATTCCCATAAAAACAAATAAAGCAAAAAATGCGGTTAAAAAATACTTATCATTAACATCATATCTAATTAAACTTTTAACAAAAGGAATCTTTAAAAATAAAATACACAATAAACTAGAATATAACCCCGTAAACACTATTTCTTCATACATATATTTATTAATTATCGGTTCATTCTTACTCTTAGGTTTTTCATCCATATAAGAAAGTAATGGTTCTTCATAAGCAAAAGCAAGACCTGCTAAAGTATCCATAATCATATTAATCCATAACATCTGCATAACTGTTACTGGTGTACTTATTCCAATAAAAGGACCTATAATTGATAAACTCATCGCACATATATTCATAGTTAACTGAAAGATAATAAATTTTCTAATATTCTTAAATATAGTTCTTCCGAATAAAATAGCCATACTAATCGAATTAATATTATCATCTAAAATTACAATATCAGAAGCTTCCTTAGCAACATCAGTTCCACTACCCATCGCAAAACCAACATCACATTTCTTTAAAGCCGCTGCATCATTTATTCCATCACCAGTCATTCCTACAACTAAATTCATTTCTTTAATGATATTAACTAATCTACTCTTATCATGAGGTTTAGCTCTAGCTACAACTTTAATTTTATTTATTTTACTTTTAATTTCATCATCACTCATTAAACTTAAATCACTACTAGTTAAATAAATATCATCAGCACTTAACAAATTTAGCTCTTTAGAAATAAATAAAGCAGTATCTAAAGAATCCCCTGTAACCATAATCATTTTAACTCCTGATGATCTAATAAGTTCAATACCATCTTTAGCATCTTTTCTAATTTCATCCTTAAGAAGAGCACTACCAACATAAACAATGTTATTATTAGACTTATTTTTATAACATAAAGAAATCACTCTATAACCTTTATGCATATATTTTGCAATATTTTTATTTAAATAATCAAAATCAATATGACTATCTTCTATATCATTATTTAAATAATATTTACACTTAGGAATCAGAACTTCCGGAGCCCCTTTGTAATATATATAATTATTAGTTTCAACTAAAGAATATTTCTTATTGCTATCAAAAGCTTCTTTTTTGATAATTTTTTCATCAGAAATATAACTCATAAAAGATATTAATGCCTTATCAGTAGAATTACCATTTATTATCTTATTATCAGAAACAATTGCATCATTGTTTAAAACTATTGAGTTTCCCACAATATTATAATATTTTGGATATTTATATAATTCAACATCATTATTAAATAACTTATCTTGGTAATTAACAATTCCATAAACACTAAGTTTACCATTAGTTAAAGTACCTGTTTTATCTGTAAGTAAAATATTTAAAGAACCAGCTGTTTCAATTCCAACCATTTTTTTAACTAAAATATTTTTCTTAATCATCTTTTTCATATTAGTTGAAAGCACTAAAGCTACCATCATTGGTAAGCCCTCTGGAACAGATACAATTATAATAGTTACTGCCAATGTTAAAGCATAGATAATATAATCAATCATTAAAGGAATATTACTTACACACTTAATAATTAAATTTAAATTAAAATTATTTGCAATAACAACAGATGAAAATAAATAAGAAAAAAACACTAAAAACGCTCCAACATATCCAATTTTACTAATAATACCAGCTAAATGTTTAAGTCTTATTCTTAAAGGACTATCAGAGGATTTTTCTTGGACTTCTTTAGCAATTTTACCAAATAAAGTATTTACTCCTACACTACTAATTTTAACAATGCATTCACCACCAGTTACAATAGTTCCCTTATAAACTTTTTTCTTATCCCCACTTAATTTAGAATCTTTATAAGTTTCTCTACTTTCACCATTTATACTAGATTCATCAATTAATATACTTCCATCAACGATTTCTCCATCCGCAGGAATATAGTCACCATTACTTAAATAAACAATATCTGAAACAACAATATCATTAATTGAAACTAAACAAATCTTACCATTCCTCTTAACTTTAACCATTTTCTTATTATTGTTTTCAAGTAATTTTTGAAAAGCTTTATTACTTCCATATTCACTTACCGTCGATATTAAAGAAGCAATAAAAATAGCTATTAAAATGCCGAGTGTTTCAAACCAATCAAACTCCGCAAATAAAAATACTACTTTTATTCCTAAAACTATAAGTAATATTTTTATCATTGGATCCCCTAAAGATTCTAATAATAATTTTAAAAAAGAATTATTATTAGTTTTTTTTATTTCATTACTTCCATATTTATTTCTAGATTTAACAACTTCCTCATCAGTTAGTCCAATCATTTCTATTAATCCTCCAGTTAACTATATGAATAAGTATTAAAAAAAAGTCTAACAATTAGACTTTTTCTAAAACATTCATAATTGGAGGAATCATCTGTTTTTTTCTAGATACTACTCCTTTAAGTAATTGACCTTCTTTAATCTCATTTAAATTAAATGCATCAGCAAGAATTAAATCTGCTTTACTATTATATAAAAGATAAGAATTATTTTGTAAAATATCTGTTACAAATAAACATACTACTTTAAAATTATTATTTTCACTAATACTATTAAGTTGTTCAACATAATCATCTATTTTATCAACAAAATTTTTAAAGTTAGTAGTAAATATTTGCCCTACACCAAACTTATTATCATTAATAACATAATTCTTAAAATCTTTATAAATAACATCATAAATAGACATTCCTTCAATACTTACACCACTACCAAGTAAATCCATTCCATAATCTTTTAGTTCAACCTTTGCTTTTTTAGCAAGTATTTTAGCAACATTTCTATCTAAATCAGTAGTTGTTGGACTAGCAAGTAATAAAGTATCAGAAATAATACCACTAAGCATTAAACCAGCTATATTAGCAGGTATTTTAATACCCTGTTCTTCATACATCGTATAAATAATTGTATTAACTGAACCTACAGCCATATTTCTAAAATTAATAGGTAACATAGTACTAATTTCACCAATATTATGATGATCTACTACTTCAAGTAATTCAGCTTCATCCAACCCATCAACACTCTGAGATGGTTCATTATGATCAACTAAAATAACTTTTTTCTTATTATATTCATGAGTATCAATAACTCTAAGCATACCTTCACATACACCTTTACCATTAACAATTGGATAATTAGTATGTTTTAAACGATTTGATACCTCTAAAAAATCAGATAAATAATCATTAGGATTAAAACATATAGCAGAAATACTTCTTTTTATAATTTTAATTGGATTAGCTAAAGTAATTATTCTACTAGTTTTAAATGTATCATAAGGAGTAATAATAATATTAACTTTATTCTTTTTAGCAAGTTTAATTTCTTCAGGAGTTAAAGATACATTATTAATAATGATAATTAACTTAACTTTCTTTTCTAGACCATAATCAATAATATGTTCTCTATTCCCTACAATTAAAATAGAATTATTATCTACACTAATTGAAGACATAAATAATCTATAAGGTAAAGCAACAGCCATAACATTACCAATAATATTTTCATCAAACTTATACACTTTAGAAGCATTTAAAGTTTCCGCAATATTATCAAAAGAAGTATTTAAAATATTTGTATCACTACAAACAAGTTCATAAGCAATTTCTTTTAAAGAAACATACCCTTTAAACATTCTTTTATTATCTACCAAAGGAATTCCAGTAATCCCCTTTAAAGTCATATAATTATAAGTTTTATATATAGAATCATTTTCATTAACATAAAAATTCTTTTTATACTTAACATCTTTTAATTGAATTTTTACATCATTTAAATACTTAGGTACTGGAACATCAAATTTCTTTAAAGCATATTCAGTTTCAGCATTAATTTCACTAAGTATTCTAGGTTCAACATTTAACCCCATTTGTTTTTTTAAATAACTTAAACTTATAGCCGCACATACTGAATCAGTATCTGGTTTACGATGGCCAAAAATATATATTTTATCCATGTTCTCACTCCTTTTTATGTAACAATTATACAATAAAAATATAAAATTTACTATAAATAATAAACATGATATAATTAAAGTATAATAAGAAGGTGAGTAAATGGCAAAAAGAAGACGTTTAAAGAAAAAAGTTAAAGTAACTTTATGTATATTCATTTTATTAATAATATTATCTATAATAGGCATTAAACAATATAATAACTATAAATATAAACAAACATATGAATATAAATTCTTAGAAAAAGAATATACCTTAGAACAATATAAAACCTTAAGTTCAAAATTAAATAATAATGAACTAGAAATAATCCTTAACAAAGATAAAAATAATACTATTGTTAACCTAGTAAAAGAAAAATATTTTATGTTTAAAAATTTAGATAGATATTTAGCTTATCAAGAAAAGAATAATAATAAGAAATTAAATGAAATAGTTTCATTAGTTAATGTTAATCGTGATAAAGACTACTATAAAGATTTAGTTAATACTGACACTACCAAAGGAACTTCCATGTTAGTAAATAAATATCATGCCTTAACTAAAGATTATCAAGCAAGTGACATAATTAAAACATCTGCAACTTATTCTTATGCAAATAATGAACTTAATCGTGAAGCTTATGAAGCATATAAAAACCTAGCAGAAGCTGCTAAAACAGATGGATATACCATTTTAATATTATCTTCATATCGAGATTATGACTATCAAGATAAATTATGGAATCAAAGAAAACAAGCTTATGGTACAAGAAAAGCAGATGAATATGCAGCCAGAGCTGGATCATCAGAACATGAAACTGGTTATTCTATTGACGTTGCTGATTACCATGATAAGAATGATTCATTTAAAGATACTGAAAGTTATCAATGGATGTTAAATAACTCATATAAGTACGGTTTTATATTAAGATATCCCGAAGGAAAAGAAGATATCACAGGTTATAAATTTGAGTCATGGCATTATCGTTACTTAGGTATAGATTTAGCTACCAAAGTATATAATGAAGGTATAACCTTTGATGAATACTATGAATTTTATTTAAACAACTAAAAAGGAACATTGCGTTCCTTTTTTAAATAAATTTAATTTACAAAACTACTGACCTTTTTTAGCGTCCTCTTCTAATACTGCTGTTACATGCGATGCAAAATTTGCTACAGTACCATTAGGCACAGGTCCATAATTTAAATGAGCATAATTATTATCTTTAATTACCCATTCACCCATTATATAATATAATTCATCTGTCAAAGTTCTTTTACTTATTTCCATAGTAAAATATCTTGGTCTATTTGGTGTTATTGCTAAAGCAACACACTTGGCTTGTGCTTGAACAGAATCAGGATCAGGCATTATGAAATAAAACACTGGATAATTATTAACATAATTCATTGTTACATCAAAACTATCTTTAGTTATTACCCTATCCTTATCAGTTAATTCAAAACCTTGATTTATTTCTTCAGGAGTAATATCATTCCAAATCTTAGAAAGATGTTCCTTCATTGCATTTGGACCCGCTTTTAAAATTTCATTAAAATTACTCCAGTCTCCAAAGATTTCTCCTCTTAATTTAATTTGCGAAACAATATAAGCTTTACTAATTTGATTCATATAATCCTCCAACTATATAATATCAAAAAATAAACATAAATGTTATAAATATTAAATATCAATATAAATAATATGTAAATAAAAATCCATGATATAATAAGAAAAAAAGAAGGGATAATATGTTTAACCTAGTATCAAATTTTAAACCTAGTGGAGATCAACCCAAAGCCATTAAAGAATTAACTGATGGTATAAATGAAGGCAAAAAAAGTCAAGTACTATTAGGAGCTACTGGAACTGGTAAAACTTTTATGATTGCTAATGTTATAGCAAATGTTAATAAACCTACTCTTGTTTTAGCTCATAATAAAACTTTAGCTGGACAATTGTATTCAGAATTTAAAGAACTATTTCCCAATAATCATGTTGAATACTTTGTCTCATATTACGATTATTATCAACCAGAAGCATATGTTCCTTCTACTGATACTTACATTGAAAAAGATTCAAGCATTAATGATGAAATTGATGAATTAAGACATGGCGCTACAAGTAGTTTAATTAATTATAAAGATACTATAGTAGTAGCCAGTGTTTCATGTATTTATGGTATTGGTGAACCAGAAGAATATAAAAATAATATGTTAATACTTCAAGTTGGAGATAAAATAAAAAGAAATGAAATCCTAGATAAATTAGTTTCAATGACTTATGAAAGAAGTCAATTAGATTTTCATAGAGGTACCTTTAGAGCTAATGGAGATATTATAGATATCGTACCAGCCAGCGAAAGAAAAAATGGTATTCGTATAGAAATGTTTGGTAACGAAGTTGAACGTTTAAGTGAATTTGATATTCTTACTGGCAGTATCATTCAAAATGTTAAAAATATTACTATCTTCCCAGCTAGTCACTTTGTTACTGGTGATGAAAAACTTCAAGAAGCTATTAAAAGAATTGAACAAGAAAAAGATGAAAGAATTAAATATTTTGAAGAACATGGAAAACTAATTGAAAAACAAAGAATTCAAGAACGTTGTGAATATGACATTGAAATGTTAAGAGAGACAGGTTTTTGTCATGGAATTGAAAACTATAGTAGACACTTAGCTTTACGTGGTGAAGGCGAAACGCCGTCAACTCTTATGGATTTCTTTGGTGATGATTATCTTTTAGTTGTCGATGAATCCCATGTTACCCTACCTCAAGTAAAAGCAATGTATAATGGTGATCGTATGCGTAAACAAACCCTAGTTGACTACGGTTTTAGATTACCAAGCGCTTTAGATAACCGACCATTAAAATTTGAAGAATTTAATGAAAAAATTCATCAAGCAATTTATATTTCTGCTACACCAGGAGATTATGAACTATCACTTACAAATAATCAAGTTACAGAATGTATCATTAGACCAACTGGTTTATTAGATCCAACTATTGAAGTTAAGAAAACAGAAGGACAAATTGATGACTTACTAGAAGAAATTAATAAACGCATTGAAAAAAATGAAAGAGTTTTAATTACTACTCTAACAATAAGAATGGCTGAAGAACTTACTAACTATCTTAAGAGTTTAAATAAAAAAGTCGCATACCTACATAATGAAGTTAAAACCTTTGAACGTCTAAGAATCATTAGAGATCTTCGTTTAGGTAAATATGATTGTATTGTTGGTATCAACCTACTTAGAGAAGGATTAGATATTCCTGAAGTAAGTTTAATTGCTATCATGGATGCTGATAAACAAGGATTCTTAAGAAGTGAAAGAAGCTTAATTCAAACGATTGGACGTGCTGCTCGTAATGCTAATGGTCATGTAATTATGTATGCAGACACCATCTCAGAATCCATGGACAAAGCCATTAAAGAAACTGCTCGTAGACGTGAAATTCAAATGAAGTATAATGAAGAACATGGCATCGTTCCTAAAACCATAATCAAAGAAATAAGGGATTTAATCTCAAATGAAATAAAAGATGAGCCTAAAGAAAACATGAGTAAAAAAGAATTCCATGAGGCCTGCTTAAAACTAGAACAAGAAATGCGTAAAGCTGCTAAAGAACTAGATTTTGAAAAAGCAATGCAACTAAGAGATATTCTATTTGAAATGAAAGCAAATAATAAAGATAATTAACATCACATTAATTATCTTTTTTTCTTAAAAAATACCTACAATATTTTCATTTTCATCTATATCAATAGATTCAGCAGCAGGAACCTTAGGTAATCCCGGCATTGTCATAATCTTACCAGCCATAACAACAATAAAACCAGCTCCATTTTTTAAAACAACATCGCTAACATAAATATCATAATCATCATTACATTCTAAATTTTTAGGATCATCTGAAAAAGAATATTGAGTCTTAGCTATACATACTGGATAATTATCAAAACCTAACTTCTCAATTAGTTTAATAGACTCTAAAGCCTCATCACTATAAGTAACATCCTTAGCACCATATATCTTAGCCGCAACACATTTAATCTTATCTTTAATGGTCATCTCCAAATCATAAGCATAACTTAACTTAGAATCTTTTTCACATAAATCAACAACCTTATTAGCTAAATCAATTGCCCCACTTCCACCATCAGCCCATCCCGTAACCAATGATAAGTCTACACCCTTCTTTTCTAATTCACTTTTAAGCAAATTAATTTCATCATCTGTATCAGAATCATATTTATTAATTGCTACTATAACATTTAATCCAAATTTATTCTTTAAATTATCAATATGTCTAAATAAATTATTTAATCCCATAAGTAATCCATCTTTATTAGGTATTAAAATATCTTCTTTTAAAACACCACCATGATATTTTAAAGCCTTGATAGTTGCCACAATAACCACCGCATTAGGTTTTTTATTCATTTGTCGACATTTTATATCCAAAAACTTTTCAGCCCCTAAATCAGCCCCAAAACCAGCTTCAGTAACAACATAATCACTAAATTTTAAAGCATAATTAGTTGCAAGAATACTATTGCATCCATGCGCGATATTTGCAAAAGGACCACCATGAACAAAAGCCGGAGTATGTTCCAAAGTTTGAACTAAATTAGGCATTAAAGCATCTTTAAGTAAAACAGTTAAACTACCCTCAGCATTTAAATCTCTAGCATATATCGGATTATTATCTTCAGTATAACCAACAATAATATTACCAATTCTTGCCTTTAAATCAGGTAAATCACTAGCTAAACAAAAAATAGCCATTATTTCTGAAGCAACTGAAATATCAAAACCATCCATTCTAGGAACAATCTTACTTTCACCACTTAAACCTGTATTAATAACCCTTAATTGACGATCATTTAAATCCAAACATCTTTTCCAAACAACCCTATCAAAACCTAAAGCATTACCGTTATAAATATGATTATCAATTAAACTAGCAAGTAAATTATTCGCAGAAGTTATTGCATGAATATCTCCAGTAAAATGTAAATTAATATCTTCCATCGGAGCAATTTGAACATAACCACCTCCAGTAGCACCACCCTTTATTCCAAATACTGGGCCTAAAGAAGGCTCTCTTAAAGCAAGAACACTTTTCTTTCCAATTCTTCTTAAACCATCAGCTAACGCTATACTAATTGTAGTTTTACCTTCACCTAAAGGAGTTGGACTAATAGCCGTTACTAAAATAAGTTTACCATCCTCATTATCTTTAACTTTTAAATAAGCATTCTTACTTACTTTAGCTTTATATTTACCATATAACTCTAAATCATCAGCATCTATTCCTAGAGATTTTGCCACATCAACAATCTTATCAAGCTTTACGCTTCTAGCAATTTCTATATCTTTCATAAATCCTCCTATAAAAAAAGAAAAAAATTTATTTTTCTTTTAAATAAATAATATAAGAACTTTCTGCAACTAAACATACAAGCAAACCTAAACTTAAATACATCCATATTTTTTTAGATTTAACATTATCATCACAAACTATTCCTTGTTCATCATCCACTAATTCATTACTTATTTCATTTAATTTATTAATAAGCTGAATTTTATCATCTTCATCTTTACTTGACAAACTTTTAGCACTATTTAAAGCATTTTCATAATCAACTTGATCTAAAGAATTAATAGCCTTATCAACTAATCTTTTAACTCTATCCAAATCATCATTATTTATAATATTAACATTAAAAGAATTTTCTAATAAGTTAACTTCTTCACCATTAATAGTAGCAACACATTTAATAATACTTATTTTACCACTACTAACACTATTACCCTTTACTGTAATGTTTAAAACATCACCATTATTAACATTACTACTTAATACATAATTATTATTTGAAGAAGTAACTTTATTAAATGATTTTCCAATCTCAATTTTATCCACTTTAATATTATCACTAACACTATAAGTAATATTTAATTTACTAATTATTCCATCTGCTTTTATTTTAACAACATATACACCAGAATGATTAATAATGAGATTTTTTTCACCACTTATATTAATAGTATTCTCAGCCAAAACATTTAAACTTAATAAAAAGAAACTAAAAACAAAAATAATAAACTTCTTCATATATCCTCTAATAACATTTTTTCTTTTCTTTTTCAACTTTATTTACAACTACACCTGCAATCTTTATTCCGGATTGTTCTAAGGCTTTTTTAGTACTAGTTAACTCATCTATTGGTGTATAACTAGCTGCACAAACTATAACTGCTTCATCAGCAATTTTTGATAAAACTAATGCATCTGCAACATCCGCAATAGAAGGACAATCTAAAATAATTAAATCATAATCCTGTTTCAAATACCTAAATAAAATTTGGCATTTCTCAGAACCTAATAATTCACTTGGATTGGGTGGCACTATGCCAATAGGTAAAATTGATAAATTATCTATATCTGTTGTATAAATATAATCTTGATATGCATATATATCATCTAAAAGTAAATTAGATAAACCAGGTTTATTTTTTAAACCAAATATTTTTTCTATCCTTCCTTTTCTTAAATCACAATCTACAAGTAAAGTTTTTCTCTTAGTCATTCCAAAAGCACATGCTAAATTAGCAGCAACAAAACTTTTACCCTCTTTAGCAATCGAACTTGTAATCATCACTGCATTTACATCATTATCAACAAAACTAAATTCTAAATTAGTTCTAAGCATACGAATAGATTCAGCAATATTTGATTTTGGATTAGTACATATAACTAATTCTTTATTATTCATTATTTTCTACCTCCAACTAAAGGAATAATTCCTATTACAGGTAAATTAAGCTTAGATTCAACTTCTTCACTACTCTTAACTGTTGTATCAAAATAGAACTTAATAAATACAACTACAATACCTATAATTCCACCAATAAAAGTTCCAATAATAATTTGCTTCATCAAATGAACATTATAAGGACTTGTACTTACTTCTGCTTTATCTACAATCATACTACTTTTAACATTACTATAATAGCTTCCAATTTCACTATTAAATACACTAGCTATTTCATTAGCAAGTTTTGCAGCATCTTCTGGCTTACTATTATTAACTGTAATTTTAATAATCTCAGTACCATTTAGACTCTCTACACTAATCATACCCTTTAAATCATCAGCATTATAATTTAAACCAAGATTACTATTAACTTTATTTAATACATTTTTACTCTTAATAAGTTCTCCATAAGTTTTTAGTAACGTTGCATTATTTCCACTATCTTTAAGTAAAATAGTTGTATAACTACTATATAAAGGTTTCTGAATAATTGCACTATAAAATACACCTAAACCTAATCCTATAAAAGCAAAAAGAATAATAACAAATAATTTACTAATGTAATAATGAAATAATTCATTTAAATTTATTTCTTCCACCATATCACTACTCTCTATTCTATAATTATAACCTAAA
This sequence comes from uncultured Bacilli bacterium, assembly GCA_934086935.1. Classification (GTDB taxonomy): domain Bacteria; phylum Bacillota_I; class Bacilli_A; order RF39; family UBA660; genus CAG-533. Next base: position 20,084 of record CAKOIQ010000009.1, on the reverse strand, counting down.
TAAATTTTTAATACAATCTAAAAAAGAGTATTCACTCTTTTTTTAAATATTTAATAATAAAGAATAATATTAATCCCAAAATAATTCCAATTAAGTCAATTAAAACATCAGTAACTTGACCAGATCTACCGGGAACAAATATTTGATGAAATTCATCACTACTCGCATACAAAGTACATATAATAAATGCTATAAAATAAGAATATTTTACATTATATTTACTAATTAAATTTATAACTAATAATCCTAAAATAAAGAATTCACTTACATGAGCACATTTTCTAATTATAAAACTAACTTTTTCTGTATCACTAATATCAAAAATATTATAGATTAAAGTTGCTATAGAACCACTCTGATTACTACTCATAACTCCATTAAATGAAGACATTATAAAGATAAATAACATCCATAAAATTAATAAAGTCCAAGCTAAAACTAATCTTTTATTTTTCATAATAACTAATAATTTAACTATTTTTTAAAATATCAATAGTATCATTCAATCCCTTTTCAATTGAAAATAATGGTTCCCAACCAAGATTCTTTAATTTGGTAGAATCAAGAACAGCTTTAGTTGCAGTTGAATACCCTTTTCTTTCTGTTTCATCAGGAATCTCAAAAACAACTTTTTTTCCATTATAATCTGCCAATATTTTAGCTAAATCTTTAAGTTGAACATCAGATTTTTCATCAGAAATATTATAAGCTTCACCATTTTTTCCATAAAGAAGAATAAATAAAATAGCTGAAACAGCATCACACATATATGTATAAGAAAATAATTGATTTCCTTCACTCTTTAATACAATATCTTCATTATTAACTGCATTCTTTATAAATTGTGCTAAAGCCTTACTATCATCACTTCTCATTGTTGGTCCATAAACTCTACTAAAACGTCCAATTACAATATCTAAATCATATTGAGAAATATAAGCTTGGCACAAAGATTCACTAAGTCTTTTACTTTCTGGATAACCTGCACGTAAAGTATTACAATTAATATATCCTAAATAATTTTCATCAAATTTTAAAACATCGCCCTTATTCTCTCCATAAATTTCTACTGAAGACATCATAAATATTCTCTCAGGTTTATATTTGACAGAATAATTAAGTATATTATATAAACCAATAACATTAGTATTAATTGTACCAACCGGATCGGTAGAATATTGTTTAGGATGAGTATTGCTAGCTCCATGAATTATATAATTGAAATTTTCATCAAATTCAAAAGCACTACAAACATCTTGAACAATATAAATTAAATTACCATCATTAATTCCATTATATTTTTCTAAATCATAATAACTAAATCTATTTTTTATTTTTTCTTCATTTCTACATAACATATAAACTTTAATATTATCATTATAATTTTCATTTCGATACATTAAAACATCCACTAAGAAAGAACATATTAAACCACTAGCTCCAGTTATTAATATTTTTTTATCTTTTAATAATTCATAATTAATTTTTTCATTCTTAGCAATTAATTCAACACTATTTTTATATAAATTATTTTCATAAAGTTCCATATAAATGCCTCCTAATCATCAATAATGTTATCATCACTATCAAGCATAGCTTTAAATAATTCTAAATTATCTTGTGTCGTTAATTTAATATTTTTATCACTTCCAGCAGCAAAATATAATCTGTGTCCTAATTCAACCATCATAGTATTAGTATAGGAAGATGGTCCAATCCCAATATTTTTTTCAAATGCTTCTTTATATGCATCATAAAGTAATTCAAATTTATATGCTTGAGGAGTTACCATTCTTCTAAGTGTTTCACGTGGAATATATTTTAATGTACTAATATCATCATCTATAATAAAGATTTGTTCATTATAAGGCATTGATGATATTCCATTACCATACAAATTACATTTAGCTATAACATCTAAAATAATTTCCTCATCTAACATCGGTCTAACCCCATCATGAATAATAACATTATCGTCAGCAGATAATTCATTTTTTAAATTAAATACACCATTTCTAATAGATTCTTGTCCAGTTTCTCCACCAGGAACAATCCATTTAACTTTCTTAATATTATACTTATCTAAATAGTCTCTTAAAGTATCTTCCCATCCCCTAATACAAACAACTTCAATTGCATCAATTTGAGGAATTTTCTCAAAAGCTTCTAAAGTATATATAATTACAGGTTTACCCTTAATATTTACAAATTGTTTAGGAATATCTAACCCCATTCTCTTACCTGAACCACCGGCTATAACAATAGCAACATTTCGTTTTTCCATAATTGCCTCTTTCTAAGTTAAAATCAATTCTTCTATAAACTTATTATAATACAAATTATTTCTTTATTCCAACAAGTTTTATTAAACGTTCACAAGAACAAATAATTGATGAAATTCATCACTACTCACATATAAAACACAAATAATAAATGAAATAAAATAAATATGTTTAACATTATATTTACTCACTAAATTTATAACTAAAATACCAAGAATAAAAAATTCACTAACGTGAGCACACTTACGAATAATAAAAATTAACTTGTCAGAATAATTTATACCTAAAATATTATGTAAAACATAAGCAATAGTCCAACTTTGATCACTACTAACATTACCATTACAAGAAGACATATAAAATATAAAAACCATCCATAAAACAAGAAGTATCCACGCTAGAACTAGTTTTTTATTTTTCATACAACTCACCACTAAATAATATAATACAATTATAGCTAATTAGTTAAATCATATACGCTAATATAACTTTTTTTAATTTTTGCATTATGATAAAAGCCATCATTTACTATATACATTTTATTGTCAGTTAAATAAATCCCCTCAACAGCATAAGAAGAATTTATTCTATACAACTTATAATTCATTTGTTCATTCAAATCATACTCTAAAACATAATTATTATTTTCCAAGTAATCAGCGCCTACAGTTATAAACAAATGGTTTGTATTAGAATTATAATAAATATGATCCTGATCTTTATAATTAATTTTAATTTTACTATTTATAGTAAAATTTGAATTATAATTTATCAAATAATTTGAATAGAATAACACCCACAATGATTTATCTAAAGGATTATACGCAATGCCATTTGATTTATATTTACTATATTTTTTTAAGTCTTCATGTTTAATTATATTTCCGTTCTTTTCCACATAATAAATATACTCACCAGTAGCTAAAACTAAATAATCATTATCTGAATCATATGTAATCCCTTGAAGATTAGATTCCTTATCAAGTTTATTTTCAAGAGAAATAATATTTTTAATTGTTTTAAATTCGTTATCAATTTCTATAATTCTTGGTATTGGTTTATCATTAATACTGTTTGCACCATAATCAGCAATCCAATAAGAATTATTTAAACTATCATAAGTAATTCCCGTACAAGTGAAATTATCTAATCCTAGTTCCTCAAAATATATAATTTTTATTGGATTTAAATTCACAATATCACTGTCATTAAAATAACTTGTAACATCTTTTGGAATTTTAATAATCTTAACAATGGCTATTAAAAATAAAAATGTTATAAATAATATTAATAATAACATAATTAATTTCTTTTTGTTTAGCTTCATTTATTTTGTTTCCTTTCTTTAAACATTTGTAGAAAACTTTTTAACATTGCTTTATTTAGATATAAAGCAATTAAAATAAAGATGAGTAAGAAAATCCATGATATTAAATTATTTCTTAAATAATATATAATAGTTGAAATAATAGTTACAACAAATATCAAAATAATATTTCTATAATTAAAACTTAAAGATAAATATTTCTTAGAATCATATAATCTGTACAACATAGCAATCAAATAACTTATAAATGTAGAAATTGAAGCAGCATATAATCCAATTTTATTTATTAATAAAACGTTTATAATAATATTTAAAACTGCTGATAATATAGTTGTCCTTGCAATTTCAGATGTTTTTTTTGTAGCTACATAAACAACACCAAGAATACCTATTACAACATTAAAAACATTAGCTATAACATATATTGGAATATTATAATAAGCCTCAAAATAATTATTATTTATTAACAAATTAAAAACTAAAGGTAAAACAACTATTATTCCAATGCATATTGTTGAAAAAAAAGTCAGCATCATATCAAACAAATCCGAAAAAAACTTATCTTTATCTTTATCATTAAAATGAACAGTTCCAGATTCATGCCAAGCAAGTAAGAAAATATTAAAAAATGTCATAAATATTGCAGGAAATTTATGAGAAATTGCAAGAATTCCATTCGCAGATGTTCCTAAAAAATATGAAACAATTAATTTATCCGAACTATTCATTATCCACATTGATAACTGGTTTGGTACTAAAGGGACAGAATATTTGACTATATCTTTAACCACTTTTTTATCAAAAGAATTAAATGATAGATACCTATATATTTTTAATTTAAAGAATAAAAATATACAACATAAGCAATTCCCAACAAATATTGAAAAAATCATTCCTGTAGCACCCATACTAAGTAACACTAAACAAATTACATTTAATATGATAATGGATGTAGAACAAATGAAACTACCAACCGCATAGTCAGTAGTTTTCTTTAATCCCCTAGAAATTTGAAGAAATAAATTACTATAGGCCGTAACTACAATAATCAATAATAGCCAAATCTTGTAATTACTTTCAATAAATATCATTAATATAAAGTAAATAATTATAAATATTAAATTCAACAAAGATAGTAATAAAAATGAAGAAGATATTATTGTTTTTTTATTACTTTCATCAGTACAACTCAACAAATATCTAAAAGTTCCTTGATCAACCATCAAAGATATTATTGGAATAAATAATTGCACTAAAGTACTTAATAAATCTACTATACCATATTCAGATGTTGAAAGTAAGGCAGTATATAAAGGAAGAAGGAGGAAAGTAATTAATTGAGTAGATACTCTACCAATAGTGATTATTAAAGTATTTTTCGTCAATTCTTTAAATCTATTCATTTTTCCTCCTTATATATTATTTATCTTTATTTTCTTTTTTTAATCTACTTAATTTTAAAAACATCAATCTTATTTTTCTGATAACTTTTTTAGGATTACTAATAACAAACCAACATGCTCTAAAATACCAAGTTACATTATAATATAATTTTTTTAATGGTGAAAATTTTGAATTAGTTTCTGAAAGTTTAGTTCCAAAAAAAGCTTTGCCTTTCTCAGAAAACCATTCAGTCCCATCCTTACGTTTCCTATTTCTAATTATCGCATATGAAGGAGAGTCTAACTCAGGAATAACTCCCATACTGATATGTGCATGTCCATTTACACAATATGGTAATGCACAATGACAGCCAACAGGAACAAATTTTATAGGTTTATTTGGATTTTTAAAAATATTTTGTCTATAAGGTTGTGCATAGCAAGGTGCAGCTTCTCCAGTATATAAGTTTACATATAAAGTCCACGCACCAGCATAACAAAATTCTTTTCTTTTTACATCAAGTAATTTCATTTTTAAATCAAACATTGGTGAATCAAATTTTGACCAGGTTTTAACATATTCTTCTTTTGTTTGTTTGGTTAATAAAGTTTGAGATGGCAAATAATCTGCACGTCCAACTGTAACCTGGCATTTTGCTCCTACTTGTTTATAACAAATATTTATTATTTCATCAATATCATCTATAAGTTCATCATATGGCATTAATTCAAGAGTAAATGAGCAACCGGATTTTTGAATTTTTTGCACATTATCAAAAAATTTATCCATTAAATTTAATCTCAATAACTCTTTATAATGGAAAGAAATCTTAAATTCTAAACGTTCTAACATTTCTTTCGGAAAACTCATAAAATCATCAACAATTTTAGTAATTGTTAAATTAGTAACAAGTTCAATATAGTGACCTTGTTCTAATAATAATTTACAAAGTTTAACTATATCCTTTTGAAGCATAGTTTCACCTTCACCAGTTAAATTAATTAAACATACTCCACCTAATCGTTCAGGAGATAAACATTTGGCAATATGATCAACATCATACGTAAATTTGTCACCACATCGCATCCAATCTGGTAATTGAGAAATATAACAATATTGACATTTTAAATCACACATATTGTTTGGAATTAAACACATTATCATTTTTTTAGGTTTCATATACATCATCCTTTTTTATTAATTTGTTTTTTCATTTTTTCGAAATTTATTTTTAATTCTTCATTCCACAAATCATTAAATTCATTAAAATTTAGCAAATCTTCTAAATTTTTAAGTAATTTTTTTTCAGTTATATTATCATTTAAAAATACAATTTGACTATTTTTTGCTAACCACAATTTATATACACCAGAAACTTTTTTTGTTTTATTATCAAAAGCAATACATTTTGTTTTAGTTAAAGCAGCAAAAATCATTCCATGTAATCTGTCAGTAACAATTATAGTTGAATTATAAAATTCATTTAATTTTTTTAATAAAACGCGTTCCCTGCGCCACAGTGGAATGGAATACTTAGTAACAGTATCGGTTGTATTAAAATTATAATTATTTTTTTTACAATAGTCTTTTATTAATTTATTAATGTCTAATTTTTGTGTTTGTTCCCTATCTTTTCGCAGACAAGTAGTTATCAAAGTAGGATTCTTTTCTTTGTTGTTAATATAATTATGATAAAGAACTATATCAGGCATTAAAAATATTTTAACATGTTTTATATTACCAAAATTCTTTTTTGCAAAATCATAAGACATCTGTTCTCTAAAAAACATAGTTAAATCTTTACAACATTCATATGTTTTAATAGCACTATTAAAAACTTTTTCAGCATTTGCAATTTTAAAGTCATAAAAAATTGTTTGAGGTAAAATAATAATTTTATTATTATGAAAAGATTTAATCATATCTTGCATACGATATTCGTCATCTTCCCATATATTTCCCATCCATCCACCACCAACAATAAATATTGGAGTAGAAGATTCAACATATTTAATTAATTCATCTTTCTTAGATAAATAAAATTGAGTTGGTATTTCAACAATTGTTTTATTTGGATAAATATCACGAATAAACTCAACAGAAGAATGAGAAATTAAGTGATCTCCCAAATTATTAAAAGTTGAAACTCCTAACAATAAAACAATATCATCATTATTTTTAATTTTATTTATTACTTTCGTTCCTTCTGGGAAACGATAAAAATCTCTTACCTTATATAACATCTTTCCAACAAAACTATGTTTTAATCTATGTTTTAAATTACTCATATTGATTACTTCCTTTTTAACATAAATTTATAAAATAATTTATACATCGTAGTTGATAGACAAAAAATCAACATTTGAATTTTTTTTAACTTTGATATATTTTGATTTTTCAAGGCATTTCTTAAAAAAAATCTTGAATTATTTTTATATTCGTTAATTTTTGTACATATTTTATTTCTAATAATAAACTCATTATAAACTGACATATACGCTGTTATTACAAAAGAAGAAGCAGCATAAATATTTTCAGGATAATTATCTTTAATAAACATAAATTGTTCATTAGCAGCGGTTATAACGGTTTCATTTACATCTTTATTTCTAGTTATACTGTTAACACGATAATAATAATTATATAAAGGTTTATCTATATACGAAATTTTATTCGCTTTAGCAAATAGTTTATAGGTAGTAAAAGAATCTTCACATGTTTTTCCAAAAGGAAATCTTACATCATAAAAAAGTGAAGACCTAAACATTTTATCACATACAGACATATCATATCCACAAAATGACATTAAATAATTAAGACCATCAATATTGTTAAAAGCACAAGATTTTGGAAAAGTTTGAAATGATTCAACATTTTTTTCTTGATTATCATAAACTCTATAGCGTCTACATATTGATATATCACTTTTTTCATTTATAATCGAATTATATAAATTCATAATCATATCTTTTTCAATCCAATCATCGCTATCTATAAAACTTAAATAGTCACCAGTAGATTTATCTATACCAAAATTCCTAGCATCGGACAATCCACCATTTTGTTTATGAATTACTTTTATTCTAGAATCTTTTTTTAAATAATCATCACATATTTTACCACTTGAATCCGTTGAACCATCATCTACAAGAAGAATTTCAATATTATTATAAGATTGGTTAATTATACTATCAACACATCTTTTTAAATATTTTTCAACATTATAAACAGGCACAACAATAGAAACCAAATGTTTTTTCATATATTAATTCTCCTCCTACCAAAATTATCTTTCAAATATGGTTTTATATGGTAACACACTATTACTATTTTTAATACCAACAGTATAAATAAAATATAGTAAATATAATATAACAATTATAAAAGATAAAATAAATCTTTCTTTACGGTTATCTCTACTAGCAATAACATTTGGTATTAAAATTATTCCTGGCATTCCAAAAATAAATAATAATCTATGAGCAGCCGGAATTTTACCAATAAATGTCATAGTAAGAACCGCTATCCATTGAATTTTAATATATATATCATTTTTCTTGTTTTTATTAAAAAATAAAGCAAAAAATAATATCATTACATTTATAAGAATCATTATAAAACCCGAACGTTCCGCGATGTATTCAGAATTTAAATACCAAGCATACTTTGTCAAACTAACTATTTTAAGTAATAAACTTGCTATTAAATTAGAGGTTGCAAATATAATTATTGTTGAAATTAACATAAATCCATTACTAATTTTTTCAGAAGTTAAAAAGTAAACTGGAACAAATAACAATGAACTTGTATGAAAAAGGGTTGCAAATATAATACAAATAATAAATTTTTTAAAGTTTCTTTGCTTAACAAAAGGTATCGAATACATCAAAATACTAGCAGCTAACATTTGTCTTATTCCATTCATAAAACAGAAATAATACCCCATTGTAACTAGCAGGAATATGCTAAATGGAATATTGTCAGATTCTTTATAAATTGCTTTAAAAACAAAATATATAAATATAATAGAAGTTAAAACAAAAATCCATGCATAATCAGAAGTAAACAAAGCTACAAATTTATTTAAATAAGTGTAACCTATTTCTCCCCAAACATTTTCTACTTCACCCGAAACTACTTTGTTAAAAATAGGAACATAGGTATAAAAATAATCTTGACCTACTCCATATCTTATTCCTGAAATAATAATTAAAGGTAACATCGGAATAAATTTTGCAAAATCGAAATTCCAAAAATGTTTTTGACCTTTAAAATCTATTAAGCAAATTTTTCTTATAAAAGTCGGTCTAAATTTCTGATAAAACCACCCTAAAACAACAGAAATAATCATTCCTAGAGTGTACACTATCATTATTTATCACCCTTTTCCTGAATTAAATCCAAATATTTTTCTTCTAGTCTTTTTGCTTCTTCCTTTATATTAAAACCGGCTTTAGTTAACTTTTTATATACTCCATTATCTGACACTTTATTTTTTTCTAATTGGCTTATTTTATCAGTCCATTTTAAAACAGCATCGTCACCCTCAATAGGAAGATATGAAATGTAATTAGTCAACTTAACCTCTTTAGTAATTTTATCCGATAAAATAGCATTACATTCGCAAGCTTGAACTTCTACACCAACAACAGGCATACCTTCAAATAAAGATGGTAAAAGAAATACATCAAACATATTATAGATAGCTTCAGTATCCTTTAAAACGCCCAAGAATTTTACAACATCTAATAGTTTTTTATCCTTAACTATTTGTTTAATTGAAGACTCTAACTCACCTTCACCAACTAAGACTAGTCTAGCATTCGGATTTTTTTTGTAATATTGCTCAAATACATCTATGATAAATTTATGATTCTTTTGAGAATTAAATCTTCCGATATGTCCAATGACAAAATAATCATTCAATCCATATTTTTTTCGTGTATCGGCTCTTAATTTTGAATCTTTTTTAAAACGTTCTAAATCAATAGCGTTATTAATAACTTCGAAATTTTTATTTCCATATAAAAATTTTCCAGCCATAATACCACAAGCATAATATGTATTAGCATATCTTGTGCTTATTTTTAACATTTGTTGCTTAATAAGTCCTTTTAAGTTTTTTTCAGTTGAAGTATTATGACTATGAAGTATTCTAATTGGAACATGATGTTTTTTTGCTGCTCTTAAATATAAAAACGCAGTACTTGCCATATGTCCATGAACAATATAATATTGATTATGGACAGTAAAAAACTTATCTAAATCTTTAACGTATTTAATTAAATTATTATCTTCTCTAAAAGATAATCGATAAATATGGCCACCTAGTGATTCTATTTCATCATCATAAAAATACTTTTGAGTATAATGGACTAAGAAGTCAAATTGAATTTTTGTTCTATCAATATTTCTATAAAGGTTCATTATTAAAGTTTCTAAGCCAGCTGCATGCATATTCGGCACTACTTGCAATACTCTTATCGGTTCCATAAACTCACCTACCTTAAAAACTTTAGATAAAACCATCTTCTCATTTTATTTGGCATTAGACAAACAAATGCTTGTCCTCCGGCGCTAATAATAAAATCTTTGAATGACATATATCCTTTTTTTCTTTGCATATTTTTAAACTTAATAGCAGTTTTCATATATTTAAAGCCGCCTCTTCTTTTAAAGAAATTAGCGTTTATTCTTATAAAGTATAAATTTTCTTGAATATTATAACATTTACAATGATTTTCACAAACCATTCTCATAAACAAATCATAGTCTTCATATAATAAAACGTTTCTATAATTTCCAGCTGCAAGTACTGCACTTTTCTTGTACATAACCGTTGGATGCAATAAAGCACATCTTCTTCGCATAAATTTATCTATTTCATCACTTGTTTCAGGAACTTTATGTATAGCAACAACGTCATCTAAATCGTTTTCAAATTCAACTTCAAAAGATCCAACACAATCATAAGAATAATCTTCTTTAAATATATTCAATAATTTTTCACATCTGTCTGGCACAGAAAAATCATCAGAATCCATTCTAGCAATTAATTCATTGTTGCAATGCAAAATACCATCTCTTAAAGCCAGTCCAAGTCCTTTATTAGTTTCGTTTTTAATTATATTAAATAATTTTGGATACTTTTTTACATATTTATCTATAACTTTATATAACTCATCAGTTAGTTTTCCATCTTCAATAAGTACAAATTCATCACATTTAACTGTTTGATTCATCATACTTTCGATACTTAAATCCAACCATTCAGGATTTTCTTTATAATATACTGACATTAAAACACTATATTTAAAATCTTCTTTCTTCTTTGCCATAAACACTCCTAAAAAAACAAATAAGATACCGTTCTAGTATCTTATTATTTAGCACCTTTTCTTAATAAAACAACTTTAAACGTATTTAACAATATTTTTAAATCAAATAATAAACTATAATTATTTGAATAATATCTTTCTAATTTTAATCTATAATCAAAACTAGTATCGCTTCTACCGCTTACTTGCCAATATCCTGTTAAACCTGGTTTAGTTTTAACAATATCATCAAAATAATCTCCCATATCTTCTTGTTCTCTAGGTAAATATGGTCTATTACCAACAAGAGTCATATCTCCTTTTAAAACATTTATTAATTGAGGTAATTCATCTAAAGAACTATTTCTAAGGTATTTACCCATTTTTGTTATTCTAGGATCATTTTTAAGTTTTTTATTTACTTTATACTCTTTAGCTAACTTCTTATCTTTTTTAAGAAGTTCAAATAATACATCATCAGCGTTTGGAACCATAGTTCTAAATTTATAAAATTTAAATAAATTACCATTTTTACCAATTCTATATTGAGTAAAGAAAATCGAATGAAAATCTTTGTGTAAAACATAAGAGATTTTAACAATTATACAAATTGGGATTAAAAAAATAATTCCAATAAGTGATGCTATAATATCAACAATTCTTTTTATGCCAAAGTAAAAAATACTTTTGATACTTATACTACTATAACCTGTGCTCTCAATAACATTTTCATGCATAAATATAATCCCACTCCTCCACTAAAGTATATCATATATTAGGGACAATTTTGCAAAATTTGTTACTTTTTGTTAAAAATTATACATTTTTTAAAATTTTATAAACCAAATTTGTGAAATTATTAAAATAAATGTTATTAAAATAATAATTGTTGCAATTATGAATATTACTTTTGATACCTTTTGGTTTACTTTAAATTGACTAATTACACTGTCTTTTACTTGATTAACAAACTCTTCCATTTTAGCTTGTTCTTCTTTTAGTTTCTTTACATATTCTTTATATTCTTTATTACTTGCATAACTTGCATTACAATTTGGACATTTTTTATCAGTTTCCATGTCGATAACACTATCACAATATTCGCATTTTATTTTCATAATCCACCTCAACAATAGTATATCAAAAAAAGAGAAATTAATCTCTTCTATTATTTCCTAAAATCAATAATAATCTAAGCAAATCTAATGCAGACGACAATACTCCAGCAACATAAGTTAAAGCCGCACTTATAAGCATATCTTTAATACCATTTTTATCTTCAGTATTACCTAGATGATTTTCATCTATTTCCTTACTAGCTCTCTTACTGGCATTAATTTCAACTGGTAAAGTAATAAGTTGAAAAATTAAACCTAAAAGAACTATTGCTAAAGCCGCATAAATCATCTGCATAGATTCAAAAATAAATCCAAAAATTAAAATAATGTATGCTATTTTAGTCCCGAGATTAAATATTGGATATATAAAACTTCTAATTCTTAAAAATAAATAACCTTCTTTATCTTGAATAGCATGTCCACATTCATGTGCAGCAATTGCTAAAGATGCAATTGATTTTCCATGATAAACCTCACTAGATAGTTTAATAGTTTTTCTATTAGGATCATAATGATCCGTCATAGTTCCTTGAGTTTCAACTACATATAAATTATTTAATTCATTTTTATCAAGAATCTTTCTAGCAACATCATAACCAGTTAATCCAAAAGCATTATTTCTCTTACTATTCTTTTTATAAGTAGCACTAACATAAATTTGTGCCATTAAAGGAATAATAAGAGCTAGTAAATATAATAAACCTTCCACTTCTATACCTCTTTATAAATAGTACCTTCTCTAGTATCAACTAAAGCAATACCCTTACTTAATAATTCATTTCTTATTGCATCAGCAAGTTCATAATTTTTTGATTTTTTAGCTGCATCTCTAGTTTCAATTAACTTCATTATATGTTCATGATCACTTCTTACTTCTTTTACTTCTGGTAATAAATCTAAACTAAGTACCTTATCAAAAGATCTAATTAATTCAATTTTAGTATGACCATTAACCGTATCATCTTTAAGTAAATCATAAAGTAAAGTAATTGCATTAGCAGTATTTAAATCATTAGTAATATATTCAATAAACATATTTTTATATTTATCAAAGTCACCCTCAGATAATTCTCCTTCATCTTTAATTAAAGATATCTTATTTTTAAGTTTTAAATAAGCTTGTTCAGCACTATTTAAGTTATCAAAAGTAAATAGTAATTGTTTACGATAATGACTATTTAAACACATAAATCTAAAAGATAAAGGATTATATCCTCTTTTAATTAATTCTCCAACTGATAAAATTGCTCCTTTACTTTTACTCATCTTACCAGTCTCATCCATTAAATGTTCATTATGAAACCAATAATTACACCATTTATGGCCTAAATAAGCCTCACTTTGAGCTATTTCATTAGTATGATGAGGAAATATATTATCTACTCCACCACCATGAATATCTAGATATTCTCCAATATATTTAATAGATATCCCCGTACACTCAATATGCCATCCCGGATAACCTACCCCAAAAGGAGAATCCCACTTTAATTCTTGATCTTCAAATTTACTTTTAGTAAACCATAAAGCAAAGTCAGCTTGATTTCTTTTACTTTCATCAAACTCTACTCCTTCTCTTACTCCAACAACCATTTCATCTTCCTTATGATTAGTTAATTGATAATAATCAGATAATTTACTAACATCAAAATAAACATTTCCTCCTGCTTGATAAGCATAACCTTTTTCTAATAAAACATTAATAATTTTAATATATTCATCTATATTTAGAGTAGCAGGTGAAACAATATCTGGACGGCGACAGTTTAAAGCCTCAAAATCTTTAAAGAACGCATCAGTATAAAACTTAGCAATATCTAATACAGACTTATGTTCTTTTTTAGCACTTGATACCATCTTATCTTCACCAGTATCAGAGTCACTTTTTAAATGACCAACATCAGTAATATTCATTACCCTTTTAACATCATAACCAATATATCTTAAAGTCTTATCTAAAATATCATGACCCACATAACTTCTCATATTACCTATATGAGCATAATGATATACAGTTGGTCCACAAGTATAAAAAGAAACCTTACCTTCATAATGAGGTTTAAATTCTTCAACTTGTCTTGATAAAGTATTATATAACTTCATAACTATCTCCTCCTAAAAGTTATTTTAACATTTTTGAGGAATAAAAGAAAGATTATTATTAAAACCCAAATTACTTTCTTCTTTATTATTTAATAAAAATATAATTGAATTATTTAAGTATAATTTCTTATTTAAAGAATTAGTTATATATCCACTATTAATCATCATTTTAATTAAATTATATAAAACCTTATTAGCTTCATCATAATTATTAAACACTATAAATGAAAATGGATACTCTTCTAATTTATTATATAAATAATCATTAGATAATAGTTTACTTAAACTATAATCATCATTATATTCCTCACAATTAATATTTATCATATTAATGTTAAATTTTGATGAAATATATTTAATTATTTTAATTTTATTATTCTTATCTAATCCATCTAAAACCATATATTTATTAAATTTATTATCTTTAATTAAATTAACAATATTTTTAACTATCTTCTCATTATATTTTTCTTTTAATTCATCATATAACTCATCTATTTTATCTTCTCTTAAAGTACTAATATTAACCCTATTTTTTATAACTTCATAAATATCTTCATTACTAATCATCTTATTATTACTATTATTTTTATACATATCTATTAACTTCTTAGAACATACAGTATCAAGAACCTCTATACACTTATCTGGATTATATAAATTAGGTAAATATTTATCAGTAATATCTATTAAATATTTAATTGTATTTTTATTTATCTTTAAATCATAAAAAGACTCATAATTCTTTTTAACTTTATCCATAATTGTTAACATATCTTTATTACTGGGTTCATTTACCATTACGGGAGTAAATCTTCTAACTAATGCTGGATCTTTCTTTATATATTCATTATATTCTTCATAAGTAGTGGCTCCAATAATTTTAATATCTCCTCTTGCTAAATATGGTTTTAAAATATTTGCCGCATCTATCGATCCATCTGAAGCTCCCGTCTTAACTATCGTATGAATTTCATCTATAAATAAAATAATATTCTTACACTTCATAACTTCTTTAATTAAATTATTAACTCTAAGTTCAAACTCTCCACGATATTTTGTTCCTGCAATTAAAGTTGATGTATTAATTAAAACAATCTCTTTATTTTTTAATTTATCTGGTACATTACCTTCTTTAATCATATGTGCAAGTTCATAAGCAATTGCTGTCTTCCCAACCCCAGCATGACCAATAAGTAAAGGATTATTCTTATTCTTTCTAAGTAATATTTCCATTACTTCATTTATTTCTTTATCTCTTAAATAAACCCTATCACTTTCTTTTTCATTTAAAGAAACCCCTAATTGATATATTAATGATGGTTTATTAATCTCATTCGTTAAACTTTCTGTATCTACTCCCATATTAGAAACAATCTGTAAAGCTATCCCATCTTGTTCATTAAGTAAAGAAGAAAGCAAATAAAATTCATCTAATTCTTTTTGTTCTTTATTCGCTTTTTTTGAAGCATTTTCTATAACTATTTTAAGTAAAGGTGTATAAAGAATATTAACACTTTCTTTACTAGCCATACCAATAACTTTAATTAATTCTTTTTTAAAATTTTTATAAGTTAAATTATATTTAATACATATTTCTCTAATATTATTATTTTTTAACAGAGCTAGTAATAAATGCTCTGTTCCAACATAAGGATGATGACAATTAAGCATCTCTTGTTCAGCTATTTCTAATATTCTACAAACACTCTTATTAAAACATTTATCCATAAAAAAATCCTCCTATATACTTTATGTATATAATGAGGATAATATTAGTTATTTATTCATATATTCTTTCTAATCTAAGCTTATCAGCAACAGTTGCAATAAACTCTGAATTAGTTGGTTTAGCTCTATCATAATCAACTGAATGACCAAATAAAGATTCCATTAAATCATAATCTCCTCTACTCCAACTAACTTCGATCGCATGTCTAATTGCTCTTTCTACTCGACTAGTAGTTGTATCATACTTATCAGCTATTTCTGGATATAACTCTTTAGTAATAGCTCCAATCATAGAAGGATTATTATACATTAAATCAATACTATCTCTAATATAAGCATAACCTTTTATATGAGATGGTATCCCAAGAGAATGTAATAATGTTGTAATTGCTTGTTTTAAATCATTATCATTAACAATTAACTTATCTTTCTTAGATGACATAATTGTTTCCATATGTTTGGCTAAAGCATCTAAATTATATGGTTTTAGTAAGTAATAATTTGCACCTACTTGCATACATTTATTGATTATTTCTATTGAATTAATTCCAGTAGTAATAATACTTTTTAAATATATTTTTCTTTTACTCAATTCTTCTAATACACTTAATCCATCCATTTTAGGAATAATTAAATCCATAACAAGTACATCATAATTATTATAATTGTTACAAATCTTTTCCAAGGCCTCTTCTCCATCAAAAGCCCAATCTACAACATCAATTACTGCGTGACTACTAAAATACTCCTTTACTGACTCTAAGTAATCCTTATTGTCGTCTACCATAAAAACGCGTATTTTCTTATTCATCTTTTCTCCTTTTTATCTTTACCACGCACCTTTATTATAATATCTTTTTCTACAAATAAAAAGAAAATATCTTGGCAATGACTGTCAAGATATGTAAACATTTGTCGATTTATGTCAGATTAAAGAAATCTAATAAATCTTTTCTATTTAAAGGTCTAATTAATATAGCTTTAAATCCTAGTTCCAGTAATTCTTTCTTAGATTTTAAATCTTTATTATTCGTTATAATAAATACTTTACCATTAAAAGTTTTAACATCATTAACTTTTGCTAAGAAAGATTTTGCATCTATTTTATCCATATTTTCATCTATTACTATGACATCAAAATGTTCGTCAGCTCTAACATCATCTAAACACTTCTTAGTCATATCATAATATTTAAAATCATAACCTTTTTTCTTACAAATACTTTTAATATTTTTTATATCACTATTTTCCGTTGCAATCAAAGCAACTCTTTTCACATTCAATATTTTTTCAGAATATTCTTCAATTTTCTTTTCATAATTTGTTTTATCTTCATCAGCTATTTTTTGATCAACATAAACTGTTACAATAGTACCATTAAATTTATTACTATCAATTGAGAATGATCCCCCAATTAAATTAATAATCTTTCTAACCATTTTTAGATTTAAATCTTTATCATCTTTTTTATTTATTTCTTCTTTAGTTAAATCATCATGATTAGATAATATTTCATTTTGTTTATAAATGTCTATTCCACTTCCAGAATCTTCAACACTTATAATTAATCTACATAAATCATTTTTAATAATACAATTTGCTCTCAACTCAATATAACCACTATTTGTAAATCTAATTGAATTACTGATTAAAGTATTAATAACCTGTTTAATTTTTATTGAATCACCAAATAATTCTTCCGGAATGTTATCATTTATAACCAATCTATAATCTACATTATCCTTTACTTTACTTTTAGTCATAGCATAAACACTATTAAGCAATAATCGAATATTATATTTAGTATTAACCGCATTTAAATACATTGAATCCATTTGTGACACATCAATAGAGTTTCTAATCTTAATTCTTGCATTATCCACAATAATTTTTAAATTATCTAAATCTTCTCGCATTTCTTTTGAAGGATTAAGATTACACATATCATCATACAATTTTTCTACTCTATTTAATTTTTCTTGAATATCATCAGTAACAACACTTAAAAATTCATTTTTTTCATTCGCATTTTGTTCAGACAAAGTTCTTGCTTTAGTCAATTCTTGAATCATTTTGACATCAGGATTTTCGATTGTAAAATACATAACAAACATAACTAAACATTCAATTGATGTTGTAATTGTCATTTGTGGATTATACTTTTGAATTAAAGCAACCACTAAATTACCGAGCATAAATAAAATAAATGGTAATATCTTCTTTAAATCAACGTATTTATATCTTAAAAATATTGGTATCAATCCTACAGTAATAAAAAATGTCCCAATTCCAAATACAAAATCTACAGATGGACCAGTCGCATAGCCTTGATAAGTAGAAATAGGTAAATAAAGAATAACTAAAATACTCACAACTAAAATACTTAATAAAGAATATTTAATAGTATTAAACACATTAGGTTTATTATTAAAACAAATCATATATATATACAAAGATATAAAACAAGAAAATATAGTTAAATATGACATGAATATTTTAGTTAATGTTGTTGATAAAATATTTCCTACCGGTAAAACATGTCCTGAAATTCCACATATCAATTCAGAAATTAACGCTATTAAATTAAATACAATCAATATTGAGTAATACTTTGTTTCTTGCGTTCTTAAATGATTCTTTCTAAAATATACTACATTTAAAACAACTGAATACATAAGTGATAAACATATGATTACAAAATATGCCATTAGAAACTCCTCCTAGTATAATAAAATATTATCACAAAAAAAAAGATAAGTCTATTATCTAACTAACTCATCTTTAAAACTTTATTATCTTTTTGCATTTGATATTTATATTCAGTGGCTAATCTTGTAACATTAGCTTCTTTATCATAACCCCAAGTTTTTAAAGTTTCTAAATCCCTCTTACCACTTGGTGCCACTGGAAATTTATGAGTTACATTAATATATAACTTATCTAATACTTCTTTTTCGAATTGTTGTTCTAATCTTAAAACAATACTTCTAACAAGTTTTTCATTACTTATTTTAATTCTTGGATTAGGTGCAACCCATATTGCATAAACTTCACCTAAACAATCATCATTAACAGGTACAACACTACAAGACATAACTAACTTAGTATCTTTAAGTACTGTGTCTTCAATATTAAAGAATGGAACAGTTTTACCACCATCTAATTTAATTATAGCTTTAGGTCTACCCTTCATTTTAATTCTACCATATTTATCAGATTTATATGAAAATTTACCCATATTAACCCATCTATTACCATAAGCATCAGTAATAAATGCTTCTTTATTTAATTCTTCATCATAATAATAACCAACCATCATTGCTGGAGATCTAGAAACTAAAGTACCAGCTTCTCCAATTTTACAATAATGACCTTCATCATCTAATACTTCTGTAATCGCAAAAGGTAAAGTAGTTAAACCTAAACCTTCTTTTCTATGTTTTAAATTTTGAGGTAATTTTTCCATATGAGCCTTAAATAAAGTTGTAAAAATACCACTAGCTTCATTAGTTCCTCCACCAATTGAAAATGATATTGGAGCAATTGGAAAAGGTAATTCTTTAGACCCAAATTTATGTTTTCTAGCTGTATAATTAAAGTATTTTTCTTCACCTTGACTCATACCTTCACCAGTAACAACAGCAGCAATTAAATGTCCGAAATCAGCATCTTTAAATTCAGGATCACCATTATTTAAAGCATCACATAAACCACTCCAGAAAGCTACACTACCTGGTGAATAATTTGGTTCATTAATAAGTATTGCATACTTAAAGAAATCTTCTCTATAAAAAGGTTCTAATCTTAAAGAACAAATTTGATA
>CAKOIQ010000008.1 GCA_934086935.1 uncultured Bacilli bacterium | reverse complement strand
GTAATATCACCATTACTAAAATCTTCAAATTCTATTTGGCTTGCCTCTGATTTAACTATTTTAATGTTTTTATCTGGATTATATAGTATTCCCTTACCTTTACTACCACCCTTAGTAAGTAAAATAATTCCTCCAATAACAACAAGAGCAACAACACCAATTGCAATAAGATTTTTTTTGGAAATATTTAGTTTTTCAATCTTCATAGAATCACACTCCTCCTTCCTATTTATTATTATAAGTAAAAAAATCAAGCAAGACAATAAAGTTGCCTTAAAAACCAATGTTTTTAGTGGAAACTTATTTTTATTATTGAAAAAATATAGTATAATATTTTTTAAGGAAATGATAACCTATGAAATTTAATGAAGTTTTAAACAGATATTTAAAAGAATTAGACTGCACTGCAAAAAAATTATCAATAGAATCAGGATTAACTGGATCAGTTATCTGTAGATATAGAAGTGGTAAAAGAACGCCTATAAAAAATAGTGAACAACTTAAAAAATTAACAACTGCTCTTTTTAATATTGCCAAAGATAAAGGAAAAAGCAAATATACTCTTGATAAAATAGTAGATGACTTTAATAGTACATTTCCAAATGATGACTTTGACTATACTAGTTTTAGTAATAATCTAAATACTTTAATAACATCACTTAATATAAATACTCATGAAATGTCAAAATATATTGTATTTGATGCCTCACATATTTCAAGAATAAGATATGGTAAAGCTAGACCATCTAATCCAATAGAGTTTTCTAATAAAATATGCACTTATATTTTCAACAGATATAAAAGTCCTGATGATATAAATAACCTATCTGCTATTATTGGTTGCAAAAAAAGCGACTTAGCAAATAATAAATTTTATAACACTCTATTTGCTTGGTTAACAAGTGAAGCAACTCCAGTTAAAAGCCAAGTATCTGATTTTTTGTATAATCTTGATTCTTTTAATTTAGATGATTATATAAAAGTAATAAAGTTTGATAAATTAAAAGTTCCTAGTATTCCTTTTTATAAAGCAAAATCAAGACATTATTACGGACTGGAAGAAATGAAAGAAGGAGAATTAAACTTCTTTAAAGCAACTGTTTTGTCAAAGTCAAAAGAAGATATTTTTATGTGTAGCGATATGCCAATGGAAGATATGGCAGAAGATACTGAATTTGGTAAAAAATGGATGTTTGCAATCGCGATGTGTCTAAAAAAAGGACATCACTTAAATATTATCCACAATGTTGATAGACCTTTTAATGAAATGATGTTAGGATTAGAAAGTTGGATACCTATTTATATGACTGGACAAATATCTCCATACTATTTAAAAGACTCAAGAAATAATGTATATAATCATTTTAACTATGTTTCGGGAACTGTAGCATTAACTGGAGAATGCATTAAAGGTTATCATAATAAAGGAATGTATTATTTAACAACTAATAAAAACGAAATTAGATACTATAAAGAAAAAAGTGATTTACTTCTTAAAAAAGCAAAACCACTTATGGAAATCTATAAAGAAAATAATATAAGAGAATATAAATTATTTCTTAAAAAAGATGAAAATATAATATGTGATAGGACAAGATATCTTTCTGCTCTACCTTTATTTACAATAACTGATGAACTACTAATTAAAATATTAAAAAGAAATAAACTTTCTAAAACTGATATTGATAAAATAATCAGATATAAGAATGAAGAACTAAAATATATGAATAATATTTTCAAAAATAATAAAGTTAACGATTATATTTATGTAATAAAAGAAAATGAGTTTAAAAATGATACTCCATCACTTTCTCTAAATAATTTATTCATAGATAAAAAAATAAATTATACCTATAAAGAGTATATGGAACATTTGAAACAAACTAATGAATACACAACAAAAGTAAATAATTATGAAATAAACTATGTAGATAACAAGACATTTAAAAATATAACTATAACATTTATTAAAAATCATTATGTAATTATTTCAAAAAGTTCTAATCCAACTATACATTTTGTTATTGAACATCCAAAGTTAGTTGAAGCTATTGAAAATTTTAATCCACTTATAAAGGAATAAATTATATGAATAAAAAGAAAAGAAAACTTAAATGGAAGAATGTAATAATTATTTTATAAGTTACTGCATATATCATAACCTTTATAATATCTATAATTATATAGTTAAATGGAAAATGGATTCTAAAAAAACTAACGAAGAAATTATAAATATTCAAGAAGATATAGATGTAGAAGAAGTTGAAGAACCGATAAAACAATGTTTGGATTAATAATTTTGTTATTAAAATATATACTGAAATAGAAAATAGTCTATGGCAAATATTTAGTGTATATCATATACCTACCTACTAGTGATTACTTAAAAACGGATTTTAATGATGATAACGACTTGCAAGATTTTATCAGTATGACAATAGAAGTTCTCATAATTTTAATGCAGGATCTAATTGTTATAACAATTCAGATAAGATGGTGTTTCATGACAAACTTATCAAAAAAGAAAGAAAATAATATGCTATTTATCTTTAACATTAAGTATTATTCCAATACTTGCCATACTAATAAGTAAACTAGAACCACCATAACTTATAAAAGGTAAAGTAACTCCAGTTACTGGTACTAAACCAATAACTACGCAAATATTCAAAACCATCTGAATCATAATTCCCATAATAAGACCAAAAGATAAGTATTTAGCAAATAAATCATTACAAGAATAAGATAACTTTATTACATTATAAAATAATATAAAAAATAAACTAACAATAATTATAATTCCTACAAAACCAAATTCTTCAGATATAATTGCAAAAATAAAATCAGTCTGAGGTTCTGGTAAATAAAAATGTTTTTGAATCGAATTACCAAAACCTAATCCAAATAAGCCACCTGGTCCTATCGCATATAAGCTTTGAATAATTTGAAATCCACTACCTAATGGATCAACCCAAGGATTCAAAAAAGATACAATTCTCTGCATTCTATATGGTGCAATAATTATAAGTCCAACAATTCCTAAAAGACCAAGTATTCCCATCCCTACAAAAAAAGATATTTTAATATTAGATACAAACAACATACAAAGTAAAGTAACAACAATAACCATACCTGTTCCAAAGTCAGGTTCTAACATAATAAGACCAAAGAATATAAATATAATTAAAATAATCGGAAATACCCCATTTTTAACACTTCTAAGCTCCTTTTCATTATTAGACAAGTATTTAGCTGTAAAAATAATTAAAGCCAGCTTAGAAAGCTCAGAAGGCTGAATACCAAGACTACCAATTCCAAACCAACTCCTTGAACCATTCCTAACTTGACCAATACCAGGAATAAGTACCAAAGCAAGCAATAAAAAAGATATCCCCAAAATAACATTAGAATACTTATAAAAAAAACGATAATCAAATTTCCTTAAAATCAAAACAACAACAATACCAATAACAAAAAATACCAATTGATGTTTTACATAATAAAAAGCATCATTAAACTTATATAAACTCCATACCGAAGAAGAAGAATAAATCATAATAATCCCAAATAATCCAAGTAAAAACATACTACCAAAAATTAAAAGGTTTCTCCTTTTCATAGTATCACCCATTTAATTTTATGTTTTACCCATTAAAAAAATAGCACTGACAAAATGCTATTCTTCAAGTTTAATCAGTTTTACTTAGTCAAAGTAACAACCGCTTATTCTAAGAGTTTTCTTTCTCTTTATGATATCATAGCTTAATAGTAATAAGACCATCACGGCATTTTATAGAGGTTACCACGTAACTTAATTGTTATAATAAATATAACCGAATCATTAATATAATTTGACTAGAACATATTAATATTCGCTCTATCCTATTAAGCAATTTTATTGTAACATATATTTCTAAACATTTCAATAAGTTTTATTTAACTTTACATATTACTGATACTCAATTAATTGAAGCAAGTAAGTTAAATATTAAACATCTTAAATTATCTTTATATGATTTATTAAATTTTATTTTAGCTAGAGATAACAATTGTATACTCGCTAAAATAAAATTCAATTCATGAACTAAAAAAGATTCAGTAACTTGAATCTTTTTTATCTATAACCAAACGCCATAAATTATACCAATCATTGATAATAAGAATCCTGCCGTCCAGAATATTCTTACAATATCAGTTTCTGACCATCCTAATTCTTCAAAATGATGATGTAATGGTGCTTTTTTAAATACTTTTGTATGAAATCTTCTAATTGCAATTATTTGAATCAAACTGCTTAATGTTTCAACAACAAATACTCCACCAATTAATATTAAAGACATTTCATGTCTAGTTAATATAGCAATAGTAGCTAATGCTGCTCCCAATGCTAATGAACCTGTATCTCCCATAAATACTTTAGCTGGATACGCATTAAAGAATAAAAAACCAATTAAAGATCCAACTAATACAAATGAGAAAATTGCAATATCTTGATATCCACTAAGCCAAGTAGTACCCCAAGCAATTACACCATAAGCCATAAAAGCTAAAGCAGACAAACCACCAGCTAAACCATCCAATCCATCTGTAATATTAACTGCATTAGTTGTCCCAACCAGAACTAACAAAATAAATAATCCATAAGCCCATCCTAAATTAATATTAACACCTAAAGAAGTAATAACTAAAGTTGATTCTCCTCCATTATTTTTAAAAATAATATAAAAGACAATCGCTATTACAGTTTGTAAAGCAAGTTTTACTAATGTAGGAAGTCCCTTATTATTATGATATCTTACCTTTAAAAAATCATCTACAAAACCAAGTATTCCATAAGACAAAAAGACAAATATCAAAATTATTAAGTTTGGAGTTAATTCTATACTCTTTCTTAAATAAAGTAAAATCATTATAAGAATTGTTGGAACAATAAATATTAATCCTCCAATAGTAGGTGTTCCATCTTTTTTTAAATGTCTAGCATTAATTAAATGACTAACACTCTGACCAATATGTAATTTTTTCAATAAAGGTATTAAAATAAATCCAGCAATTAAAGCTAATACAAATCCCAGCATTAACCCTAAAATTGATTTTGCTAATATTAACATAACCACACCTCACATAAATTAATTATACTCTTAGTCAAGTATTTCTGTAAATATTGATTTACAATTACTTAACTTAATTTAACATTAATTTAACAATACTACCTTCTTTAACATACTTATTACCACTAGGTGATTGTTCTATTATAGTATTCCCACTTCCATTATATTCTACTCTAAACCCTTTTAATTCTTTTTTAGCATCATTTATATCTAGTCCTACTACATTAGGAAGCATAACGTACTTAGTATCAAGCCAAGTATAAGCCCTTGTTTTTTTATCATCAGCTTCTTTAATATTTTTATAATCAATTATACTAAGCATAATATTTTTAACTACTGGTGCTGCTACAGTTCCTCCATATTGAGCAATCCCCTTCGCATTATCAATCGCTACATAAACTACATAAGAAGGATTATCTGCTGGCATAAATCCCATAAAAGAAACAATATAATTTCCTACCATATATCTACCATCTTTAACTTTTTGAGCAGTACCAGTCTTACCACCTACTAAATAATTTTCAATAAAAGCATTTCTTCCTGTCCCATTAGATACTACACTTTCTAAAGCCATTCTAACTAACTTAGAAGTTTCACTACTAATAACATTTTCTTTAACTACCTGTTTTTTATTTAATAAAACAACTGTATTAGTTTCACCTTCACTAATATTTTTTACTATATATGGCTTATATAAAGTTCCTCCATTAATAGCCGCACTTACTCCAGTAACCTGTTGAATTGGAGTTACACTTATACCCTGCCCAAAAGCAGTAGTAGCTGTCTCAACTGGTCCCATTTTACTTAAAGGAAACAAAATACCTTTAGATTCACCATTTAAATCAATACCAGTTTTAGAACCAAAACCAAATTTAATCAAATATTCATACAAAAGATTAGTCCCTAGTCTTTGTCCTAATACAACAAACCCAGGGTTACAAGAGTTTTCAACAACTTGTAAGAAAGATTCAGAACCATGTCCTCCATGTTTCCAACATTTAATTCTAGCATTTTCTACCATAATTGAACCACCATCATAATAATAATCTTCAAAGAGATTAACTTTTCCTTCATTTAAAGCTGCCGATAAAGTAATTATTTTAAAAGTACTACCAGGTTCATAAGTAGCCCATATTGGAGCATTTCTATTAATGGTTTCTAAATCATAGGCTTTATAATTATTTGAATCAAAATTAGGTCTAGTACTCATAGCTAAAACTTCTCCAGTATTTGGATCCATAACTAAACCCCAAGCACCATCAGCTTTATACTTAGTCATAACATTATCAAGTTCTCTTTCCATTGCTAATTGAATATTCAAATCAATAGTTAAAGCAATATTATTACCATTAACTGGTTCATCATAAACTTCATTAACTCCTAATCTATTACCCTTACCATCACTAAAATATTTAATTCCACCATCAGAGCCTTTTAAATAAGAATCATACTTAAGTTCAATTCCAGATAATCCCTGATTATCAATACCAACATACCCTAAAACATGACTTAAAACAGTTTTATAAGGATAATATCTTTTAGATTCTTTAAGCAAATAAACACCATCATAATTCAACTTATTAATCTTTTCTGCAACTTCATAAGAAAGTCTTCTCCCTTCTGGATGTATTCTTTCAATAGAAGTAATCTTATTTAAATGTTTATAAATATTTAAATAATCTACATTTAAAGTAGAAGCAATATTTTTAGCAACTGCTTCTTTATTTTTAATTTGATTAGGAATTACAACCAAACTAGTAGTAGTAATATTATCAGCAAGAATTTCCCCATTTCTATCCGTTATAAGACCCCTATCAGCAAGTATAGGTAAATTTCTATTCCATAAACCATTTGCTAAAGAAGAAAGCCTATTATATTTAAAAACCTGAATATAAAAAACACGAATAACCATTATAAATAAAACAATCATAACAACTAAAAATACATTATACATACGTCTTTGAATACGATAATGAAACATAAAATCACCAATTAATTATATGAAAAAAAACTCAAGTAAATGAGTTTTATAATTCAACATCAATCTCAGCAGTAAAATTCTTACCTTGATCTTGATTTTGTGGTTTATTAGTACCAACTAAATTAAATGTAATTTTATATTTTTGACTAACCCTTGCAGGAATACTAACATTTCTAACAATATAAGCATCTCTCTTAGGTGTCGGTGTATATCCTAAAGAACCACCACCATTTGAAGATTCAACTTTATATTGGAAATTATCTGTAATAAAAGTATTTTTTTTAACCTTAAACTTTAATGAATAAATAATTGTATTATTAGATAAATTTTCTATCGTAAATGTTTTATAAGGATTTACTTTAGCTACTCCTGGTTGATCATCTGGATATAAATTATCAACATTAATAGTAACACCATCTACAAAATTAAGCATTAAAGTTGTTGATCCTGAACTAGTATTAGGATTACCTGTTTGTGAAGATGAACCAGTATTCTTACCATCATCACTTGGTTTAATACATTGATAGTCACACTTATTATCACCATCAGTATCACACATTACATCACACTTACCATTACCGTTTAAATCAATATTTAAATCAGCAACTCCATCTTTATCAGTATCTATATCTGTATCAGGTACTCCATCACCATCTAAATCTAAATTTAAATCTGGCCATCCATCACCATCTACATCACAATTAATATTACATTCTTTATATTTATCACCAGTCGCATCATTAACTAAATTATAATCAGGTATTCCATCACCATTCTTATCTATATTAAAAATAGATTTTCTATTACCTTTATAATCAATATTAATATTTGGTTTATTATCTCCATTAGTATCAATATTAATATCAGCATAATCATCATCATTAATATCAATATTAATATCAGCAATACCATCACCATCAATATCTTTATTTAAATCAGCTAAACTAAGATATCTAAATCCTGCATAAGTAGCAGCCACTAAAGCAAATACAAATAACCAGATAAAGAATATTATTAAACCTAAACTTACTGGTTTCTTTGTAACTACTTCAAATCTTAAATTTAATTTTTCTTTAGATACTTTTAAATTATAAGGAAGGTATACATAATCATCTTTAGGAACTAAAGTTAATCCAATAACTTTCATTATATGCTTTTTATTAACTTTAAGATTATCTTTATAAATATCTTCTAAAGTATTCTTAATTTCTTCATACTGTTCTTTATCAGACTTAATATTAAATTTAGCTAAATCAATAACTTTTCCACCAAATCCCGCAATAGGATTAATTTTTTTATTTTTATCTTTAGCCATCAATATCCCTCCTATCTAAATAATAATTGTGCCTTAGCTAATCTTGTATTATGATTATCAATAAATGAATCATAACATTTCTTAACTTCAGTTTTTTGTAATTGTTTATAATTTTCTGCTTTAGTAAGTTCATCATTTATTTGTTTACGAAGCTCTTTATCATCTATATCAAATCCTTTAGCATAATCATAAATTGCTTCTGACAAATCTATTTTTTCTGGCGGAACTAAAGTACCCTCCGCACTTACTATATCATATAAAACACAATAATTTAAGAAATAAGTCATATTGAAATTTTTACTTAATGCTTTACTAGTTAAATCAACATTTTCTTTTTCTTCTCTTACTGGTTTTTCAACTTGGTAACTTTCTAAAAACTCCCATAATTGTAAAGCTTTAATAAAGTTTTGTTCTTTTAAAATAACATTAGTTTTTCTAATCGGACTTCTAACTGGAGTGGCATTTGACATCATTTTCATAAACTTACTAGCTTTAAAATCTTCCAATACTTCACTAATATGTTTAATCTTTTCTTTTCTTTCTTCAAGCATGTCTTCAGTTAATTCTTGTCTATCTCTATCACTACTAACCAAATCAAGTTTTATATTAACTGTTCTATTATCAAAACTTGTATTAGCTTCATAATGTACACATCTTTCTTCTTTATTAGAAGCACTTTGTTCTTCATAAGTCATTTGTTCCCTAACAAAAGTATAAAGATTAGAAATTAAAGAATAAACAAATCTATTTTCATATAAATCAATAGTTTCTTCTTTAAATACATTAAGTAACTTAATTGGTTTAACCATACCATCTTCATCAACATCTTGAATTAAATTAGTATGTACTGCCAAATGCTTAATAGACTCTTCAGCAACCTTTTTAGTCTTTTCAATCGGAACAATATCTTCTTCAGAAACAATAAAACGTCTTGGATTACGAATAATATTATCCAAATAAGGAATTGATTCATCCAAGACATCAACCCATGAATAATCAACAGTAATCTTATCAACTACCTTTTTAGCATCAATAGTAGCTACTGTATTTTTAGAAAATAATTCAACATCATCTTGAGGAATATCTTTAACAAGTAAACTTAATTCATTATTCATGAGTTACCATCTTTCTTTCTAAATTATATAGTCTTCTTTAATCTTTCTAAGAAGGCCTTACATTCAACCATTACACCCTCACCAAATGTTTGATCCAAGAACTCAACAAATCCATCAATTTCATTACGAATATAAGCCAAATTCAACTGATCAAATTTTCTTAAAATCTTATTAGCAATTAAATAATCAACTGCCACAATCTCTTTACCACCACAAGCAACATAAACCGGAACAAAATCCTTTAATTGTTTAACAATACGATTACCAAAAGCAAGTCTAAAATGATTAATAACATAATCATCCATTAATGCAATTTTATTTAAAGTATCTTCACTAACAGGATGTTCTTTTTGAGCTTTTGCAAATAAAGATTCAAAATAAGTAGCGCTAATATCTAAAGCTTCCGTTTCAGGAGCATCAAATTCAACACCCTTAGTATCAATATTAATAGGCATAGCACGATCATAAACCTTATCAGTAATCATAAATGTAGAGTCATCATTATTAATAGTACCAATATACCACATATTAGTTGGTAACTTAAATCTACCATCTTCAAGTAATTTAGGGTCAGTATCCCAAGAGTTTGGAACTAAATCAATAACCCATTCATCAGTACTAGGTAATTCTAAAATAGATAACATTTCTGCGAAATAATATTCAACACGAGAAATATTCATCTCATCTAATACCGTTACATAAATTTGATTATTATACTTAGCCTCATACATCTTACTTAAAACTTCAGTTTCATTAAAACGTTTAGTAAACTCATTGAAATAACCAAAAATTTCAGTACTATCTCTCCAAGAAGGTTGAACACTAGCAATAGTAGATTCATTCTTAATAAAGTATCCAAATGAATAAGCAAGTGATGTTTTACCAGTACCAGAAATACCTTGTAAGATAATCAATCTATTAGAAGCAAAAGCTGAAATAAACAATCTAATTAAATCTATTGTATAATATAGACCCATTTTATTAGCAGAATAATTTCTAAATTGTTCACAAATTTGTTCTAAAGTAATAGTCTCATGTAATTCAGGAGCAACATAATTAGCATACTTCTCATCAATTTTACTTAATTTAAAGAATCTACTTTCTCCCTCTTTAAGTTTATTAGTAATATTACCCTTTTCATCATATTCAACCTCTCCTGCACTAGGATCAGTCATTTCTAAAAATCTTTGATTTTCACTCTTTAATTTAACAATATCATTATTAAGACTATCAATCTCATCAACTAAAGCCTCTTGATGCGCTAAACTATGACGATACCTAATAAATCTTTTAACTGCTCTATAAATCAAGAATACAAGCAATCCAAATAATATAACTAAACATAAAACCGCAAGAATAACTACAAAAACACTTACACCTTTTCCTTGTGAATTATATTTATTTACGATATCAAAGTAATTAGCAAGATTAAATATTTTAACTATGGCATTCCCAATAGCCTTAATAAAATCCCAAACACCACCTAAAAGTGGTTTCATAAATTCTAAGAAAAATTCACTATTTACATTCATATCCTTCACTCCTAACTTTCCTCAATTAATTTCTTATCAGTAACAATACCATCAAACTTCTCTACAATGACATTAACTCCATCTTCAAGTAAACCATCAACAAATCTTTTATTATTTAAGTAAAAATCATTACTTACTAAATAATCTTTCTTCTTAAATTCATCATCTACTGAATCAAATTTCGTATTCTTACTACAATATATATAATAATCTAAATGGTACTTACCAAATATGTTATTACTTTTCTCACTAAGATCATCAAAATTATATAATATTTTAATTCTCTTATCTAAATAGTCATTTTTTAATAAACTACTTAATTTCTTCAAATTATTCTCATTTAATATAAATTCTCTTTTAAGCGGTAAGAAAAATATTTTATTAAATCTTCTAACTGAGAATAATTTCATCAAACTAACAACAATCAAATCCACACTAATCAAAGCAAATTTATCATCTATATCTTCATGATTATAAACATAACTACCAGCAGTTTTATCAAATTTATTAAGTCCCGGAACACTATAATTATAAGAAGCTAAATAATAAATATTTTCTAAAGAAATATCAATATATTTATTAAAAGAAACATTACTAGATAAAAGTTCAAATATTCTTCTTTCTTTTCTAACATTAGTTTTAATAAGTTCTAATAAAATTTTTGTATTCTTTTTACCATCATCAATCAAATGAATGTAATCTATCTTATTAAATTTTTCTAAATAACTAAGAACGATTGTCTTATAATTATTTTTATTTACTTTATAAGGACTAGTTGAAATATCAATATTATTAGCTATATATAAGATAATTGCTGCTAAAACAATTTCTTTTTCATAAGCGCTTATTTCAAAACCTCTTTTATTTTCAATAAAATAATTAATAACACTATAAAGTTCTTTATCAATATGATATTTAGATATATCTTTATCAGTAATAAAACATCTAACTAAACTTTTATATTGAACCCTATCATACTCATTCATTCTTTTAAAATAATCATTTACTATATATTCAATAGAATTATCTAAATCTTTTCTACGATGCCATAATTTATTTTTATCTACACCTAGAATTTTAGATAACAAAATAGAGTATTGACATACAGTCTTTAACTTATAAGAATAATATTCATTAAACATATTAGTATTCACTCGACCTACCTCTATTCTCACATTAAATTATATCAGATGCAATTCTTTTATGCAATAAAAAAACTAGCTATTCTGATAAAATAACTAGTCCTAGTTTTTAGAACAATTACAAAATATCTTTAAAATCAAAATCTTTTATTCAAAAACCTTAAATTTAAAAACATACAGAGGCATTATCAGTACCCAACCGGCAATTGCTTATCTTTAGGAGTAACTCTCTCCATAACACGTGTTACATCTAGCGTAGATAAGATTGTTATAACAATTTCTTTACTACCCAAAACACACCTGAAATTAATCATTATTATTAAATTAATAAAAATATAAATAAAACTCTATATTTTAAAAATAATAATAATATCAATATGCATACCTTAACCTTTAATTAAAATATGCAAGTCATTAAAATCAAACAATGTGTTTTTCTATTCTAGACAATAATATTATATGAAATATTTATTACAATGTCAATAATAAAATTAATTATACCATCTATTTTTTATATTAACATTAGTAGATTGAGGCATTGGATCAGGTAAATCTAATTTAGCAATAAGTGGTAATTTAAAAGATACCCCAAATACCATTACTGTTCCTGGTGTTAAATTTCTAACTTTATTAATTGTTTCTTGACTAACATTACTTGCAATATTACTAATAATCATTAGATCATTAGGATGAAACATTCTAAATGCAATAAAATTAGAACATTGTGATAAAGCGGTAGCAGATAACTCACTTGGTCTTTGAGTAATAAGTCCTAAAATAACCCCATACTTTCTTCCCTCTTTAGTAATACGTTCAAAAATATTATAACCAATAACAT
This sequence comes from uncultured Bacilli bacterium, assembly GCA_934086935.1. Classification (GTDB taxonomy): domain Bacteria; phylum Bacillota_I; class Bacilli_A; order RF39; family UBA660; genus CAG-533. The sequence goes on along the minus strand of CAKOIQ010000008.1, from coordinate 28,965 downwards.
TAATATCACTATCATTTTGAACATATCTATGTGCTTCTTCTAAAATAATATGAATAGGATAACTTCCTCTCTCTTTTAAATTAGTAGCAAAATTAAAAAATATCTTCGTAAAAATTTTAGTTAAAGTTTTAGCAAATCTTTCATCAATATAGTTTAAATTCATATTAATAATCTGATTTCCATCAAATAAATTTTTAACAAAAGTATCTTTGCTAATTTTAGTATTACCAGATTCAAAAAACTTCTTATTATCACTATTTATAATTTGAGATAATCTTGTTAGCAATTGATTATACTCATCATAAACTTTCTCACTCTTAAGCATACCTTCACTAATTAATGCAAAATCTAAAGCATAATATAAATCATCTAAATCATAAATAATACTTCTATCAACTATTATATGACTTATATCTACCTTTTGAATCTTTTCTAAATAATCAACAACCAACTGAACATTATTCATTTTACCTTGATTATCTATATTTAAACATTGCGTTAAAGTTCTAGTATATCCAGGTTGAACTATAGGTGTATTTAAATTAATTGACGGAGTATTATATCTTGTTAAAACAGCGACAATTTGATCTCTAATTTGTGTAGAAGTTCTACCACTTGATAAAACATCTAATAAAGCCTTAGCAATAATATTATCTTTATATAATTGCATAGATTGATCTTCACTCTTAAAAATATATACTAATTGTAATGCTTTTTCTAATATAGGTAATTGTGAAGAAGATGTCGCATTAAGTAACAAAGCTAAATCATCTACTTCCAAAAAATAAGCAGGAATATTAATTATATCACCATCACCAATACTTAAATTAGAAGTATAATACTTATATCCTAATTCTGGTAATTCATTTATTTTTGATAAAGCACTATTATATTCACCATAAACATCAAATAAAATAATATGAGAATTAACTGGCATTTTTTCATCATTATGATAAAACAAATTTTGTAAAATACGTGCTACCCCACAACTTTTACCTGAACCAGTACTACCTAATATTGCAAAATGATTAGAAAAGAAATCATTTAACCCTACACTTACACTAAATCCATCATAAATTAAAGATTTACCTATATATAAAGTATCAATAGAGCCAATATCCTGATTACCTAAAAATTTTTCAACCTCACTCTTATAAACAATTCTAGGTTTTGCATTAAAATTAGGTTTCTTTATAACTCCTGCATTAAATTTATCATTTCTAATTTCACCAACTAAAAATATTTTGATTTCGTTTTCATTCATTGATACAATCTCACCAACAACTAAACGACCATTTTCAGGGAATACAACATGATAATTCATATAATTAATATCAAGTTTATGTGTAGCATTTTCCACAATTACATAATCTTCATAAATATCTATTATTTTACCAAACATTAATATCACCTATTCTAAACATGATTTTAACACAAAAATAGCAATAAAAAAAGAGGAAAAAACCTCTTATATCTAAACTAAAACAGCACCAAGAATTATTGCTAATAATATAAATAAAACTAATACTATGAAAGCGTCACTTATATTATTTCTTGGACACGGTTTCTTCTTCTCATTACACATAATCTAACCTCCTTTATTAAATAACAGCAGCTCCAACTATGATTACTAAAAGAATAAATAATACAAGTATAAATGCAGCACCACTTATACCATTATTATTACAACAAGCGTTCATAATCTCCCTCCTTTTCATATCTCACTTTATTGTACGCAAAAATAACAAATTGTGTTCTTGTATTTTGTAATAATCACTGCTATAATAATGCCTATGGAGGGTAAAATGAAAAAGAAAATTTTAATTGCTTTATTAATTCTTGGCTGTACAGCCGGATGTGGAAAGGTTCCAAAACTATCAGATGGTAAAGAAGCAGTAGTTTCATTTGAAAATACAAAAATTAGTATAAGTGTTGACGATTTATACAATGAAATCAAAGAAAAATATGCTTTAAGTTCTTTAATAGATATGATTGATAGATCTATTTTATTAAAAGAATATCCTAAAAATGATAGTGATGCAAAAAAATATGCCGAAGATCAATTAACAAGTATTAAAAAATACTATGTTGATGATAATGGTAAATATGATGAAAAATCACTTTTATCAGCACTAAGTAAATATTATGGAATTAATTCTATTGATGAATTTAAAGAAATGTTAAAATTAACATACTATCGTAATCAAGCAGTTGATGATTATGCTAAAAATAGTATAACTGATAAACAAATTCAAAAATATTATGATGAAGAATTTGTTGGAGACATTTCTTGTAAACATATTTTAATTGCTCCTAAAACAACAAATTCTATGACAGATAAAGAAAAGAAAGCTGCTGAAGAAGAAGCTTTAAAAACAGCTAAAGAAGTAATTAAGAAATTAAATGATGGTGCTAAATTTGATGACTTAGCTAAAGAATACTCTAATGATGACTCAAATAAAGATAAAGGTGGAGATTTAGGTTACTTTAATAAAGGTGATATGGTTTCAGAATTTGAAACAGCTGCGTATGCCCTTAAATTAAATAAATATACTACAACACCAGTTAAAACCAAATTCGGTTATCATATCATCTTAAAAACAGGTGAAAAAGAAAAAGAAGCTTTAGATAAAGTTAAAGACACTATTATTACTACTCTAGCTGATAAAGCTAAAGAAGACGATAATACAATGCAAATTAATGCTTTAGTAGAATTAAGAAAAAAATATGGTATGAAAATTGAAGATAGCTCATTATCTAAACAATATTCTACTTATATTAGTAACCAAATGTTACAAGCACAATCAAATAAAACAACAAAATAAAAAAACAGCTTATTAAGCTGATTTTTTTATTGTCTTTTTTTCATCATTAACTTTCTTTTTAGGATTACTCTTTTTCTTAGAAGCAGCTTTCTTAGCAGCTTTTTTTCTAGTTTCTTCTTCTACTCTTTTAGATTCTAAAACATTCGCATAATTTCCAAGCAATAAATTCTTATTATTATTCATCTTAATTAAAAAAGTAATAGAAAACACTAATAAAATACCATCTAATATTCCACTCAAAACTGGTTGATGAAAAATAATATCAAAACATAAAGCACATAACCCAAATATAATGCCAAAAATACAAATACCACATATTCTATTAGCTTTAACATAAATTAAATAATTATCTTCATTTTTAAAATCTTCTTTTAATTTATTCTTATCTTCTTTAGACATATTCTTATAATAATTCATTTAACACCTCATCAATTTCACTACTATTATACCCTTTTTTATATAATTTGTCTTTAACAAAATATAAAAGTTCTTTATTTTCATACTTTTTAGAATACTTTTTTATAAAAATATTCGCATCTTTAACTAAAACATCTTTATTATTAACCTTAACCGCATCTAAATAATCATAAAATATATCCCTAGAATAACCTAAATTAATTAAATAATTAGATATATTTTGTTTTAACATATAATTAGATAACTTATGATTAGCTTTAACTTTCTTATCAATTATCTTAATTGCTTTACTCCTAAAATCTTTATCCTCTAAATAAGGTTCAATCTCATTTAAATTAAAACCTAATTCTCTTAAGTTAAATATAATCTTATCTGGTCCATAATTATTAAAATTATAAATATCATTTATATAACTCTTAATATAAATATCATGTTTTAAATATCCCTCTTTATTTAATTTACTTATTGTTTTATCTATAACATCTTTATTAAATTCTAACTTAGTTAAATACTTTTCAATTTCTTTTTCACATCTAAGTTTCTTAGATATACACTTTAAACTTAAATAATAAGCATCTAAAGAAGTATTATACTTAGTTATTTCATCTAATAATTTACTATCAATTTTTTTATTAATTAATAAACTATATTTAACAATAACATCATCATACAACTTAACTAAAGAACCATTATCTAGTTCTAATTCATAAATATTATTTTTTAATTTTTTAAACTTTTTTATTTCCATAAACTAATTATATAAACCTCCCAGAAAAAAAGCAATGAATTATTCATCACTCTTTTCATTTACTTCTTCTTTTTTATCTTTCTTTTTTTTATTATTATTTATTTCTTTACTAATTTCCAAATTACGATTTTCTTCCTGCAACTTAACAATCATTGCATTTAATTTCTTCTTATTCTTAGTTGATATAATCATAATTAAAAATAAAATAATAATTAAAGAACCAAGTCCAATTAAAAGCATCTTATAAAGATTAGTATTATCAACCAAATAACTAATATCTTCCTGATTAAATAAACTTATAGTTTTATTATCTTGATCATAAACATATAAATTTTCTTTACCAGTTGATACATTTCTAGCTTTAATTATATAATCCTTACTTCCTAATTTTATTTGATAGGCATTAACTACCTCACCATGAATATTTAAAGAAGTCTTATATAATCCTTTAATATTCTCAATATTATTTAAAACATAAACACTAGTTTCATTATTATCTATTTGATTATATAAAGTAACTTTATCATTTTTTTCATCATATATATAAAAGTTTTCTTCATTCTTAGAATTTCTTAAATATATTAAGGTAATATTTAATGTTTGATTTTGTAAACAAGGAATTTCTTCATCATTAAATTTTAAAGTTGCATTACTAAAATTAATTGGTACATTTTCTGGTAATTTTCTTAATATATTATAATTTTTTTCCCCAAATTTATGTTCAATTGGATCCTTTTCCGGAACAACCGCATTGATAACATATGTTTTAGAAGTACCATTTTCGGCTGTTACCACTACATTTATTTGATTATTTCCCTCTTTTACCTCAACTTCACCAACACCACTTAATTTAGCCTTAGAATCGCTTAAAGTAGCATTAACCTTAATAGAAGTAGTAGTAGGCTTTAAAGTAACATTATATTCTAGAGTATTCTTATTAAAAGCAGGACTAATATTAAAACCATCAATACTTAAACTCTTTAAATTATTATCACTACTATAATTAATAACAACAACTTCTTTAACCGTTAAAGTTAAATTACCAGCACTAGTTTGAATATATGATTCAGTATTCCAATCAGAAATCTTCGGATTATCAATCGTAATCTTAGCACTACCAGTAGCAATAGCTTTAAACTTATAAGAATAAGTCTTACTCTTATAAGTTCCATCACCATAATCTACAATGGAAGTATCTCCACTAATCAAAGATAACTTAGATTTATCATAAGATAAACCATATCTCCAAGTACCTAACGTATCAGTACTACTAACAGTAACTTTAACTTTAATAGTATTACCAATGGTAACCTTACTAGAGCTTGCACTTGCTTTAATACTACCAGAAGCAGCAAATACATTAAGTGGAAGTAAAAGTAAACCCAATAATAACAATATTTTATTTTTCATATGTCCTCCTATTGCTCAATCTTATTAACATTCAAAATATGTTTTCTCATCTTTAATAAATCAATAATATCAATTAAACCATCTTTATTAACATCACTAGCATTAAAATAAGCATCTTTTAATTTATTAACACCAAGTAAATGTTTCTGTATTTTTAATAAATCTAAAATATCAATTACCCCATCACCATTATTATCTCCATAAATAACAACCGTATAATTACTACTTATTCCACTAGTTATCTTAACATTCATTCCTGTATGTAATATTTTATTTTCAGGTATCTCAGAAACTGCTTTTGGATAAACACTATTAAGTAATTTATTAAATGAATTAGCATCACTACCTAAATCAAAACCACTTATATATCCACCCTTATTACTTATCTGCATCTTAGCAAGTATTTCGTCAGGAGTAAGTACTACTTCTTCAACTTTATTTACCGTTATCTTATAAGTACTGGTAGTACCAGCTGCTGATTTAACAATAATTTCAATAGTATTAACATCATTATTTAAATCAAATTTACCAGTTCCTTTAACTGTACTAGTACTAGCAGTTGGACTAGCATTAACTGTTATACTATCAATCTTTTTATCTACATAACAAGTATAATTATAAGCACTAGATGTAAAAGATGGATTTAAATTACAACTAGTCACACTAAGCATACTTAAAGAAGAATCTTCATTATACTTAATATCTAAAGAAGTTTTATCAGGCATTACCCCTTTAAAAACTGGAATACTAAAAGTAAATTTAATATCTAAAAAATTATTCTTAGCATAAGCACTATAAGCAGTATAACTTTCAGAATAAGGTGCTCTAATATTTTGCATATATTGATTGGTATAATAATTATCTCCAGCAAAATCAAACTTTTGCAAATATAAAGTATTTTGACCATACTTTATATAATTATTTAATAAAGCAGCTCCTCCAATAATTGAACTTAATGGACTATTCCATTCTTTCTTCTTAGCATAAGCAAGTCCATTATGAATAACTTCACTAGTAGTCTTACCATTTGCATTTATATTAAAGAAATTATAATAACCTGGATGTTCACTATTATCACCACTTGATAAAGCCGATCCATTTAACCCTTGTTCTTGTATAACTCTACTAATCAAATGTACCGAACTAATTTCATTTTTTTCACCAGCAGTTTTAAATATTTCTGCATAACTAATATCTACTTTTTCATTTTTATCATTATAGTAAAAACCATTACCACTCATAAAACTACCATTTAATAAAGATTGTAATAATTCATTAGTTTGAATATCCTTATCAAAATTAAGAACCTCAAACATAAACACATGACCATCATTTAAAAAGTTTCTTGGATCAACAAAATATTTAACAGTCTGTTTACTAGCAGAGTACCATCCTCCACCAGCAAATTCCGTCCATTTACCATCAACATAGGCACCATCTTCAGTATTTCTTAAAGAAGTATTAGTACCATTAATTAAATTAGTACTTATATATTTAGTTTCCCCAGCAATAACTTCATCCCAAGTCGCATTAACTTTATAAGGTACAAATACCCATTCTGGATGTGAAACTTTTAATTTAGCTAGTTTTTCTGCATAACTTTGAGGAAAACCTAAAGTAAGTAATTCATTAATCACACCATCAGTGATCGTAAAAGTTTTCGTTTCAACATAATCTTTACTACTAGTTCCCTTCGAAATATAACCAATATAATAATAACTATTAAACTGTAAACTTATTTTATAAAAACCATTTTCTTCTCCCAAAACTTCAAACATTTCAGGATATGAAATAGAAATATTTGTATTAGTATCACTTTTAAGAGCACCACAAGAACTACTAGCACAAGTTCTAACCGTAACTTTAGACGTCCCTTTTGTAATATTACCTCTAATATAAGTAGTATCCGCATAAACATTAACACCAAAACAAATAATTAAAACAATAAGTAATCTTAAATAATGTTTCAATCTACCACCTACTTTATACTTATCCATACTAATTATACCAAATAAAAAGATGCTTTTAAATAAGCACCTTTATCTTATATACACTTTCTATACAATTATAGTTTTTCTATAACTGCACCATTTTTTTCCAAACATCTAATTAAATCAGTATGATCATACTTATCAAAAATAGCTTCAAATTTATCAGGATTCATTGTAAACATATGAGTATGACCCATAAATATTTCTTTATAATTCTTAATCCCAACACTTTTTAATAATTGATAATCAGTTCTAACAATATTAGGAAACATCGTTAACTTTTCAATTACATTCTTAGGTAAAGTTGTACTTAAAGTATTAACATCTTCTTGAGTTAATTCTAAATCTAATAAATAATCCATTATTTATCACCTCTACCAATATCATTTAAATGTTTAGCCTTAACAATTATATCTGCAATATCAGTATTCTTAGCATCTTTTCCATAACTATTGATTACTTCTCCTAAATCAATACTATTAATTAAAGGTAATGTACTAAGAACATAACTTATATTTTGAGTAGTTTGTCCAGCTAATAATAATTTATTAATAATAGTTTCTAATTCATTATAAGGCATTTCAAATATTTTACTTGCTCCATAAATAAAATTCAAACTAATATTATTTCTCTTTAAAACATCTAAAATCTTACTAAAACCAATCGGATTAAATATTTGTTTCAAATAATTTTGTTCTTCTGTACTAAATTTATCATAATCTATTTTATTGGTAGTAAAGAAATTTCTAACAAAATCATCATTTTCACTACCCTTATCATAAGAATATTTCTTAGTTCCACTACTACTACCGAAAACATCTATACCAGTATCATCTTTAACTGGAGTATTTAATATATCTTCATTTAAAGAATTCATTAAATCATCAAAATTACTAGGAACATTAGTAGTAACAGTATCATCCATTGTTTCATTAGCATCTTTTTTTACCGGTTCTTGCTCTTCTTCAAAAGAAGGATTATCAAAAACATTATCCTCACTCTTCATTGAAAATAAAGCAGTATCATCAGGAATACTTATTTCTTCACTACTACCAAAAATATTTTCATATTCTTTATTAATAGAATCGTTTAATGTTTTAAAATCTATCTTTTCAGTTTTATCATGTTCAAATAAAACCGGTTCTTTCTCTTCTTTTACTTCAGATTTTAAAGGTTCTTCTTTAGAAGTTTCTTGTAATTCTTCTTCATCCTTTTCAAATGTCTTTTTGGCATTTTCTTTATTAGAAAGCATATCATCTACAATATCATTTTGTACTTTTTTAGTCTCTTCATCACTCTTTAAAACTAAAGCATCATCATCCTCGTCATCATTACTAGCTTCTTCTTCAGTTTTATCAATATTTTCAATTTCATCAAATACTGGACTATCTAAAGAAATTTCTTCATCATTATCATAAGGATTAAAACTAATAGGTTCTTCTGGAACATACACTAACGAATCGGGATTAGCCTCAGAATAATCAATAATTCTATTTAATTCTTGTTCATAATAATAAATAACATCATTTAAATTATCTAATCTAGTCTTCTTAGTTTCTTTATCTTTCTTTAAATTAATAAGTAAATCTTTAATAGTTCTAGCTTTTTCCGTCAATTCAGAAATTTTTTCTCTTTGCTTAGCTATCTCTTTTTCTCTTATAGAAATTTTATTACTAATTTCTTTATTAGCTGCTTCTAAAATTGCATTTAAATCTTTATTACTAAATCTAGCAGTTAATTCATCTAAATCACTTTGTAAAGAATCAATTTCCGATTCAAATAATCTAATACTATCTTTAGCTGCATCAACATTATTTTTATACCCTTTAGCTTCTTCAATTTTATCATCAATTCTCTCTTGAACCGAATTTAAAGCATCAGATACCTCTATTCTCTTTTTTATAAGATCATTAATTATCTCTTTTAATTTTGTATTTATCTCATCAATTAATTCTCTCATGATACTATCCCACTTTCTATTCTAAGAGAATTATAGCAAAAAAAAGAATATTGAGCAATATTAATTATTTAAAATGACACATTTTATGATATCATTTGTATAGGTGATCAAAATGAAAAAATATAAAAACTACTTAATTGTATTTTTCTTACCAATTATTATATTTTTAATAGGCCTTTTACTTAATAAAATATATCCATTTGGAAGTAAAATATTATTATCATTAGATGGATATAATCAATATCCAGGATTCTTAAATACCTTTATAAATTCATTAACAACCTCAAAATCATTAATCTATTCATTTAATGGATTATTAGGTTTTAATAGCTATGCTAACTTTGTTTACTACACATTTAATCTAACTAATCTCATATATTTATTCTTTAATGGCCATGTAATTGAATTCTATACTTTCATAATAATTTTAAAAACAGGTCTTGCTTCATTATCCATGTATATACTTTTAAATTACTTTAAAAAAGATAAACAGAATATTTTATTCAGTATCACTTATGGTCTTACAACCTATTATTTATTATATTATCTAAACTACATGTGGTTTGATAGTATCATCTTACTTCCTTTAGTAACAATGGGAATAGAAAAAATATTTAAAGAAAATAAATATTTAACCTATATAATTACCTTATCCCTTGCAATTATATCCAATTTCTATATAGGATACATGATATGTATATTCTCAGTTATTTACTTTATTTATAAATTAATAAATGATAAATGTAATAAAAAAATAATAATAACTTATATCTTATCATCACTAGCAGCTGGATTATTATCATCATTTGCTCTTATACCTGCCATTTTAGAACTTCTAAAAGGTAAAAGTACCCTATTTTCAGGATACGTTAAAGAATACTTTAAATTCGATTTAGACGCCATAAACGTATTTTATAAATTAACTTTAGGATCATTCTTAAATGGAGATATAGAATATGGAACCCCAAATGTTTATGTCACATTATTTATTTATCTAAATGCTATTTTATACTTTTTAAACAATAAAATAAAACTTAAAGAGAGAATAACTAACCTAATAATATTTATATTCTTTCTCCTATCAATGTCATTTAACTTCCTTGACTTTTTTTGGCAAATGATGCAAATGCCAATCTGGTATCCTGTAAGATACGCTTTCATCTTTGATTTTTTCCTAATCTTACTAGCTTTTAAAAATTTTCAAAATTACGAAAAAATATCTATAAAAAAACTAATATTAACTTTTATATTATTAACAACACTAATTGTAATCGGATTCTTTACCTCAGGAAATCTAAATGATCCAATAAATATTCCCCCTAAAGTAATCTATTTAGTAATAAGTATAATATTTTTAATTTATTATCTATTTATTCAAAATAGTAAAGATTTAAAAAAATTCTTAATTTTAATTCTTATTATTGAATTAACTGCAAACACATTCGTTACAATTAAAAATGTTGGTAACACCAATCAAAAATCTAAATTCGAAATAAATTATCAAAATAATAAAGAAATAATTAATAAAATAAATGATAATAATCTTTTCTATAAAGTATCATTTGATGATCGTACAATAAAAAATAATGGCTTATTAATAGATTATAACGACATGAATTTATTTAGTTCCCTTCGTAACCAAAATGTCTATACTTTAATAAAAAAAGTATTTGGTTTACTAACAATTGATAATTGTAATACCAATTATTTTTATAACAACCCAGTTGTAAATGCTATCTTTAACATCAAATATTACATAACAAAAAATAATATTGATTACTACAATTTATTAACAACATCAAATGGATATAATATTTATCAAAATCAAGATGCAACTAACATTGGTTTTATGACCAATAAAGACATCCTTAATTTAAAAATAACCGATAACTATTTAGATAATCTAAATAACCTAGTTAAAACCATAAACAAAGATGATAATAATATTATAAAAGAATATTTTCCATACTATAAAAATACATCATGTACAAAAGATATTTGTTTAACAAATAATCCTCCTGCTTTAATTGAATATAAATTTAAAGCATCAGCTAAATCATTTATATATATTCAAAATAATTATCAAACTGGATTAGATAAAACAAACTATACATTAAAAGTAAATAATAAAGAAATTGGATCAACATTTAAATATCCATATCTTGTAAATAAAAATGATAGTATTAAAATAATTATAAATCCAACAAATGATGACTTTAAAGATTTTGATTATCACATCTATGAAATAAACTACAATATATATCAAAAACTTATAGAAAACATTAATAAAAATAAATTAGAAATTACAAAATATAAAAATGATGCATACTTTGAAACAACAATAAACGTTAAAGAAGATACACTCCTATTTACAACCATAGCAAGTGATAATGGTTGGAAAGTATATGTAGACAATAAACAAGCCAAAATAGATAAAATATACGACGGATTAATAGGAATAAATCTAACACCAGGAAAACATCAAATAACATTTAAATATACAGTACCAGGTCTAAAAATAGGCTCAATCATTACATTAACAACATTACTAACTATAATAGTAATAACATATAAAAAGAAATCTAAAAACTAGATTTCTTTATTTTTTAACAACAAATGTAAGACCAGATGGTTTATAACTACTTGCATTAAATTTATCTGCGTCTGCTTGAGTACGGGCATACCCAGTTGTTGCTTTACTATATAAAAACATAGATGACATATCGATTACTTTTGATTTATCACATGAGATTATTTTTTCATCATGATTTAATTTTATTTTTTTGTAAACGTTTTTTCCTGATATACAAAAAAGATTACTGAAAATTACTCAATAATCCTTAATCAATATCTCTTATTGCATTTTTATTATCTTTATATTTTTTTATACCTAATAAAGTAATTAAAGTTAAAATAGCACCTACAAACACACCTAAAATAAAGAATAATAAATTATAAGAAGCATTGTTTTTTTCATTATTTTGAACACTAACTTTCTTAGTAGTTGTTGTAGTTGTTGTAGAAGTAGTATTTGAAACTTCATTTTCTTTTAATCTTTTAACATTTAAAGTATATGTTCTAGTAGTCTGATTTTCAGCAGTTATTAATAAAGTAATCACATTATTACCAACTACTAAATTATTATCACCTTTTACATCTATTTTAGCCTTAGAATTGCTTAAAACATAATTTAAACTTAATTTAGTTATATTAAAAGGCACTTCTAAATTATAATTAAGTACATCTTTATTAAAATCAATTTTTCCTTCAGTTATACTTAAACTTTTAAGATAATTATCATTACTACGAGAATCTCCTCTACTTGCATGTACTTTATATTTGGTTTTACTTTCATTTTCAGCTGTTACAATAATAGTAATAGTTTTTGTTTCACCTTGTTTAATTTTAATACTTTTACTTGGACTATAACTGACTTTAGATTTACTATTATTAGCCACTCCTTCAACACTAAAAGATTCTACATCTTCTTTTAAAGATATATTATAACTTTTTGTATTAGCATAAAATTTAATTTGCCCTGAACTAATACTTAAACTCTTTAAAGAACTATCACTATTACGATTGTCTTTTCTATTAACTACAATTATATATGTTTTAGTACTTCCATCTTCTGCTTTTACTACTACACTAAATGTATTTTTACCATATTTTAAAGTTTTACTTCCAGTTCCTGTTACACTTGCATTACTATCTGTTTTAGTAGCGTTAATCGTAATTTTGTCAAGATCAGTATTAACAGTATAACTAGTAGTATTTGCATTAAATGCTGGTGTTAAATTTACTTCTGTAATACTTAAACTAGATAAAGTATTAATATTAGACTTAACTCTAATAGTTGCTGATGTTCCATTTCCATCATAACTATTATAGTTATCATCAGAAGCAACTACTTCAGTAAATTTAATAACCATATTTCCACTTCCAGGCATTTTAAATTTAACAGTTCCAACTGTAGTTTCACTTGTATAAGTATTATTAGAAGTTATAGAAATTCCTGAAGCACTACTACTATAAACCGTCCATCCATTACTAGCACTAAAAGAAGCAAAAGTACCACCAGCAATTACAAATTTAGTTTGAAATCCTCCTAAATTAAATCCACTTGGAGTAACTTTAATATTGCATGAAATAGTACTATTAGCATTTGCACTAGAAGGACAACTAAGACTAGTTTTAACACTAGCAGCCTTAACTCCCAATGGAATTAATAAAACCATCATTAATCCATAAAAATATTTTTTCATCATATCACCATAACCTCATATTTCCTTTTATTGTATAATCAGCTAACTTTTTAACATCTGCTATATTAAGTTTACCATCTAAAGTAACTTCTCCAGCAATAATTTCATATTTATTTAAAATATTACCTTTTAAAGTATGATCAGCCAATTTTTTAACATCTGCTATATTAATTTTACCATCACTATTTGTATCACCTGGAATAACATTAACTATTTCAATTTCTAAAACATCATCTCGATATATCTTAGTAACACTATTAGTTGTAATAAGATCATTTAAATCCAACTTACTTCCTTTAGAACTATATACTTCTATAATAATTTCATCATTCTTTATAATATTATTTAAATAATCACTTAACTTAGTATTACTAGGAATATTAGTTATATAATCATTTTCATAAATATAATCATTAAATTTAATAACTAAATCAGCATGCCACATTGCATACAATGTTATTACCTTACCATCAGTAGTTGTTAAATTTTTTATAACATCTTCATCATTATATTTAGTACCATTTCCATTAATTGAAGTATTCCATCCTACAAAAGAATAACCTTCTTTAGTAAAAATATTTTTAGTTAAATTTTTACTTTCATGAAGTAAGAAAGTTTGATTACTCATCTCTCCATCTCCACCATTAGCATCAAATCTAACTTGATATGATATATACTTCCAAACAGCATATAATTCAATTATGTCTCGATCATTTTCTGTAAGTTCTCCAACTAACTCTTCATCCTTATAATCAACTGTTGTCGCTTTAGAATTCTTACTCCATCCTAAGAAAACATAATTAGTTTTAGTATATAAATTTTTATTTAAAGGTCTATATTCATCATTTTTAAGCACTAAATTAGTTACTGTTCCAGTTCCACCATTAGGATTAAATTTAATCTGATATGATATATTACTAACTATCGTTAAATTAATATCTTTTTTATAACCATCATAAGAACTAATAATTGTAACTTTCGTAGTACCTTTTTTATGAGGAATTATTAAACCTGTATTATCAATTGAAGCTATACTTTCATCGGCAACTTTATAAGTAAAATTATTAGCTAAAATTAACTTAGGATACAAAAATTTACTTATTTTAACATTAGTTGTATCTATATTTAAACTAATATCTCCCATATAACTATATTTTAAATTAGTATTCTTTATAACTGGTATTCTACTAATATCTTCACTACTATCTACATACCAATTTTCTTCAAAATTTTCCCAATCTTTATAATTATTTATATTTGTTAACTCTAATATATTTTTCTTTTCTACATTTATAGCACTTATATTTTCATTATCCTTCATATAACTATAATTATAAGTATGATAAATATTATTAAAGTTATAATATCCTGTACTATTATTACTAAATAAGCAAGAATTATTTTTACAATTAGTACTTTCAATTTTTCCTGTAGCTATTGCATTATTTATACTAATTGTATTGTTATCATTAGTCGCTAAATAGCCAAATAATCCCCCACCTATATTAGATGAACTTACATTTCCAATATTCTCTATGTTATTAAAATAAATTGGGGTTCTTGATTCATATGGTAAATTCATAACTAAACCTGCTATGCCACCAACATAATCATTTCCTTTTACAATCGCACTATTAAATAAATTTTTAAAATTATGTTTACTATATCCACTATCAAATAATTCTAAATCACTTCCAGCATAAATATTACCTAAAATACCACCAACATAAGAATTACCAGTAACACTACCATTAAGAACTTTAATATTATTTATATCAAATATTCTTTCATGGGTTGTACCATAAGCATGTCCTAATAAAGCACCTACAAAATTATTACCAGTTATATTTACATCCTCTAAAGTTAAATTTTTAATATATATATTATTATAATTTTGATTATATGTATTACTAAATAAACCTACTAAGTTCTCATCAGGTCTATTAATATATAAACCCTTAATAGTATGACCATCACCATCTAATCCCCCACTAAAACCATCACTGGTGCCAACTATATTAACAACATAACTAAAGTTATCATTATATTTAATAGGTTCCCAACCTTTACCATCATTATAAAATAAACCATTTTTATTTTGAGTATCATAAGTTAAATCAATATCATTACCTAATTTATAATAAGCAAATTGATTAGTTCTTATCATATCTAATCCTCTTGAATTAGTTATAATATATGGATTATCAATCGTACCTTCACCATCTAATATCTCAGCATAATTAGAAATCATTAAATTAAAGACCGCATATTCTTTATTTTTATAATACACAGATACAATATAACTACCAAGTTTAACATCATCACTAAATCCTACTAAAGCATTAATATAATTACTTACTGAATAATTACGATAAAATTTAAACTTATTAGTTACATCAGTTCCTCCAATTGATTTAACCTTAAAATCAATTGGATCTTTGCTTGTTATATTTCTACTATAACCACTTAAAATAATTACATTATCTTCCGGTATAAGTTTTTGAATAGATATAGAATCAACACTTTTTGCATCATTCATGACAATTTCTACATCTTCATTAACATTTTCAGTTGTTACTGATATATCTCCTAAAATATTAGCTTTTATTCTAAATTTATCTTGATCTAACACAATATTTTTATCTTTAACATCTATTGTATATAATCCTGGATAAGTAACTTCTGTTTCTCCTAAATATTCAAAAGAACCATCCTCTCCATTAGAATAATAAACTTTTAAATTAGTATTGGCTCCCTTAACAGTAATCTTAACTTTATTAATTTTTTCTTTAACATTCAATTTATCAAATACTTGAAAAGTAGAACCATCATTACTAGCCGCATAAACATTATCATAATCTTTTAAACTAACATCATATATTGAAGTAAAAGTTGAATATGTAGATTCATAAGCAATATAAATATATGTACTATATTCCCATGAATTTTTAGCTATCCATGCTCCTTTAATACTTTTTAATGTTGTCCCACTATTACATTTACCATTACTATTAGTTTTAGTTAATAAACCTTCTTCATCAACACAAACATTATGACTATAATTATCATCCCATCCAATAATTGCAACAGAATGATCAACTGGATATTTATATTTAATATCACGATAATATAAAGTATTATAAGAAGAATTACTATTTAATTTACTTTCACTACCACTTGGTAAATAACTTACATAAGGTGTTGTTGGAAAAGATATTTCCACAGAACCATTATCTTTAACTTGTTCCTTAATGACATTAATAAATTCCTTTGATGTTACAGCAGCAGCATCAGGATAATTACTAGAAATATCCATAGGAAAATAATAAAAACCATTTATCTCATAATTAACATTATCAGTATTCCAAATCTTACTAGGGGTTAATTTATCTTCATTAAGTAAAGAAATATTAAAATTAGATTCATAAGAAGGACTTATACCATTAAGTATTGCATTAAAATATCTTTTAGAATTACCACTTCCAAGTAAAGCATCTAAAGGATAATCAAAATAGTATGGATTAAATTGTATATCAACTGAATTATTAGGATTACTTGTAGCATAATCAATTTGTCTTTCAGATAAATCAAGTTCACTACTTCCATTATACAAACCATCTTTTAGTATCTTACTTTCTAATACTGAAGTAACAGAAAAATCCCAACATAAACTTGTATTTTTTTGATCTTTTGACGAAGTAACATAATTTTTACCATTTACATTTCTAGAATCATAAGTACTTGGTAAAGTTGCCCCTACTTTAACATTTGAATAATCATAATCAACTAAAGTATCAACTGGCACATAATCTTTAGAAGCATTACTACCAAGTTCTAAATATTTAACATAATCTGGATTTAGATACGGTTCATTTAAAGTTTTATTTTTTTCAGTCTTTAAAATAGTCCCAGTTTCATTATAATAATTAACAATATATTTTTTTGCCACTTCAGGTAAGTATACATAACTCTCTTTAGTTAAAACTTTTTCAATATCTTCTTCTTTATTTAAAACAACAAATCCAACTATAAAGACAAATAAAATAATTACACTAAAAATCCAATACTTCTTTTTCATATATCCACTACTCTATTCTTAAATAATTATAACATATCACACTATATTTTTTGAAGAATAAACTATCTTAGAGGAGGAATTTTTTTGAAAAAAAATATCATAATAATCATTTGTGGATTATTAATAACAATTTTAATGTTTACTTTTGGAAGTATCTTCCAAAAAGATACTAAACAAAATAATACTATTAAAGTAGCAGAAGTAACTCATAGTGCTTTCTATACCCCATTTTATGTTGCTATTGAAAAAGGATTCTTTAAAGATAATAATATAGATATCGATTTAATTTTAACTAGTGGTGCTAATAATGTTGTAGCAGCTGTACTATCTGGTGATGTTCAAATTGGTTTATGTGGACCAGAAGCAACAATTTATGTTTATAATGAAAACCCAAAAGATTATGTTCAAACCTTTGCTGGTTTAACTAAAAGAGATGGACAATTTATTGTATCTCGTACACCAATAGAAAACTTTAAATTAAACGATTTAGAAAACAAAGAAGTACTAGGAGGTAGAATCGGCGGAATGCCAATAATTAACTTTTATACAGCCTTAAAAAACCAAAATATAAACAATGTAAAAGTAAACGATAATATTGATTTTGCAAACTTAACAAGTGCCTTCATTTCAGGAACAGGTGATTTTGTTAATCTATTCGAACATAATGTAACAAAAAAAGACCTCTAAAAGGTCTATTTAACAATTCTAGTAATATTTTTATTTTCTAAAATACCCTCAATATTGCTTAAACTAGTAATAATAGTTTCATTTCCAGTAGCTTTAGTAAAAGCTAAAGCAGCCTCAACCTTAGGAAGCATACTTCCGCTTTTAAATTCATTATTATTAATATATTTATTAACTTCATCAATATTCATAACATCAATACCAGCCTCATTAGGAGTACCAAAATTTAATTTAACTTGATCCACTGCAGTTAAAATAATAAACTTATCTGCATTAACCCTTTGAGCAAGTAAAGAAGAAGCCAAATCTTTATCAATTACTGCTTCAACTTTAGTATTATTATATTCATCAAATACCGGAATACCTCCACCACCACAAGCAATAACTATACTACCCTTCATCGTTAAATTATCAATAGATTTTAAATTACTAATATCTATAGGTTTAGGAGAAGCAACAACTTTACGATAACCCCTACCAGCATCTTCAACATATTTATCACCAGTAGATTTTTCTAACTCCATCGCCTCTTCTTTAGTATAAAATTTACCAATAGGTTTAGTAGGATTCATAAATGAAGTATCATTTTTATCAACAGTAACTTCTGTTACAACCGTTACAACATCTCTATTAATTTTATTAAGCATTAAAGCCTCTTTAATATATCTTTGAATATGAAAACCAATATAACCTTCACTCATAGCAGTACAGCAATCTAAAGGCATTACTACACCA
This sequence comes from uncultured Bacilli bacterium, assembly GCA_934086935.1. Taxonomy (GTDB): domain Bacteria; phylum Bacillota_I; class Bacilli_A; order RF39; family UBA660; genus CAG-533. The sequence goes on along the minus strand of CAKOIQ010000008.1, from coordinate 9,852 downwards.
TTATTAGCAAAAGCTTTAGTAATCATTCCAACTTGAGGACCATTACCATGTGTAATAATAACCTCATTACCATCAAATAATTTAATTAACTCTGAAGCTGCTTCTCTTACTAATTTTTGTTGTTCTAAATAATCATTACCTAAGGCATTCCCACCTAAAGCAACTACAATTTTTCCCATATATATCACCCTTTACTATAAAAATATCATAACATAAAATTAATATATAATAAATAATAAAAACATCAAAAAAGACTATTAAATTCTTTTAATAGTCTAATTGAAAATAGTTTTATAATCTATGCAACTAAAGTAAATAAACCTAGAATTAATAGATTAGCTAAAGCTATTGTTAAAACTACTTTAAATGCCCATTTAAACCAAGTTGAATATTCAATTCTAGCTAGAGCAAGACCACCCATAATTGCTCCACATGTTGGAGTAATTAAGTTAACTAAACCATTAGCTGATATCAATGTCATTACTGTAACTTCAGTACTGTAATGTAATTGAGAAGCTAAAGGAACAATAATTGGTGTTGATAATGTTGCTAATCCTGATGATGAAGGTACTAATATTGATAATACAATATGTAATACATAGTTTAATGGAACAAATAATAACTCTGGTACTTTAGAAAGTACTTCAGTAGCATTATAAATAATATAATTATCTAAATATGTTGTTTTCATTAAAACACTAGCACCTCTAGCAACAGCAATTACTAGAATAACACCAATCATATCATCAGCGCCATCAACAAAAGTGTCTACAAAACCTTTTTCACCCATCTTATTAACTATACCTATAATAATAGACATAATTAAGAACCATAAAGCAGATTCATAGAAATACCAATTACCAAGTGATGCACCAGTAAGCCAACCAGTAAAGCTATCAAAGAAATTAATATTAAATTCACCCCAAGGAATAAATCCAATAATCATTACTAAGAATGTAAGTGCAAATAATATTAATGTTACTTTTTGTTTACTAGATAATTTAACTATTTCAGTAACTTTTTTAGAATATGCACCAAATTCTTTTTCAGCTGCTTCTTGTTCTCTTAAAGTTAAGAATGTTGAACCTTTATTTTCTTTAACTTTTTTAGCATAAAGAGTTACAAAGATAGCTGAAATAACATATGTTGTTAACCATAAAACAATAGCAAGTATCATAACAATACCTCTATTAGTAGCAATTCCTTCTGGAATAGCACTTAATGCAACACCAGTAGCAAATGGGTTAATAGTTGAACCTAAAACTCCAGATCCTGCTCCTAATAGAATAACTGCTGAACCTACTAATGGGTCCATACCTGCTGCAAACATCGTTGCTGCAAGTAACACATAGAAACCTACAGTTTCTTCTAGCATACCATAAGTGGTACCACATACAGAGAAAATAAACATTAATATAGGAATTAATAATAATTCTCTTCCCTTTAATTTTTGAACTAAAACTCTTATCCCAGTTTCCAATGCACCAGTTTTATTGATTACACCAAGTAATCCACCTAAAACCATAATGAAGATACCAACATCAATTGCATCTTCAAAACCTAGGATTGGAGCCATTAATGTTTCAGATAGTTTAGCACCAACAGTACCACTACCATTAACAATAACTCCATCCACAAATTCAGCATTTGGAAGAATATGAGATAAAATAGCTAGTCCAAAGATTAGGATTAATATTATCGTATATGATGATAACATCTTTCCTGATTTCTTTTTAGCCAATTTTTCCACCTCCAAATTTGTACTAAATAATGAAACTATCAATACTTTATTGGCTTAACTAAAATAATAACAGTCTCATTGTTAAAGTCATTACGACTTATAACCAATATAATTTATTCACGCATAGTCGCTAATATAACAGCTTTAATTGTATGAAGTCTGTTTTCAGCTTCATCAAATACTTTAGAAGCATCACTACTAAACACTTCATCAGTAACTTCCATTTCTTTTAAACCATATTTTTCATATACTGATTTACCAATAGTAGTATTTAAATCATGAAAAGATGGTAAACAATGTAAGAATATTGCATCTTTATCAGCATTTTTCATTACATCACTATTAACTTGATATGGTTTTAATAATTTAATTCTATCAGCCCATAATTCTTCAGCTTCACCCATTGAAACCCAAACATCAGTATAAATTGCATTAGCACCTTTTGTACCTTCAACAACATCTTCAGTCATTTCAATAGTAGCTCCAGTTGTAACAGCAATCTCTCTACATTTATTAATTAATTCTTCACTAGGCCATAAATCTTTAGGCGCACAAGCTACAAAATGCATACCTAATTTAGCAGATACAATCATTAATGAATTAGCTACATTATTTCTTGCATCACCCATAAATACTAACTTAATACCTTTAACATAACCATAATTTTCTCTTATAGTTAAAACATCAGCAAGCATTTGAGTTGGATGATATTCTGTAGTTAACCCATTCCAAACTGGAACCCCAGCATTAGCTGCTAAATCTTCTACAATTTTTTGTTCAAAACCACGATATTCAATACCATCATACATTCTACCTAATACCTTTGCAGTATCAGCAATACTTTCTTTCTTACCCATTTGAGAACTTCCTGGATCTAAATAAGTAACACCCATACCTAAATCCATTCCTGCAACTTCAAAAGCACATCTAGTTCTTGTTGAAGTTTTCTCAAAAAGTAAAACAATATTTTTACCTTCTAAATATCTATGAGGAATATTTTTTTTCTTTTTTTCTTTTAATTCAGCAGATAAATCTAATAGATAAGTAATTTCCTCTGGAGTATAATCTAATAAAGTCAAAAAATTTCTTCCGTATAAATTCATCCTTTAAATATCCTCTCTTTCTAATGGCATACTCATACATCTAGGACCACCTCTACCACGAGATAATTCAGCACTACTCATTTCAAGTACAGTAAGACCATTTTCTCTTAAAATATTATTAGTAATATTATTACGATCGTAAACAACTACAACTCCTGGAGCGATACATAAAGTATTAGTTCCATCATTCCATTGTTCTCTTTCAGAAGCTACTCTTTCACCACCAGCACATGGTATTAAAGTAATATCTCTACCTAAATAATGTTCTAATATTTCTTCTAAAGAGCCTAAAACTTCTTTAACATTTAAATCTTCATCACTATCAGGATCATCACCTTCAGTAATTTCATACACTTGTAAAGTATTCATAATACCTGGATGATAAGTAAATTTATCATAATCAATTTGTGTAAATACTGTATCTAAATGCATAAATGCTCTTGATTCCGGAATATTAAACGCTAAAATAGTATCAATTTCACAATTAGGATTTTTAAACATATTTTTAGCAAGTTCATCAATAGCACCTGCCTCAGTACGTTGAGAAATCCCAACTGCAAGTACATGATTACTTAAATTTAAAACATCTCCACCCTCAATATGATAAGGTAAATATCTATCATAATATTTTTCAACTTTATTTTTATAATCTGGATGGTAATTAAAGATATATTCTGCATAAATAGTTTCTCTTGATCTAGTTACAGAATACATTTTATTTAAAATAATACCATTTCCTGCACTTGCAAAAGGATCTCTTGTAAAGTATAAATTTGGCATTGGTTCAGCTAAAAAGTTAGATTCTTCAGTAACTAAATCAACTAAAGATTGTTCAACTTCTCTTTTAGCTCTAGAAATTTCTTCTACTTTAATTCCTTCCATAGTTTTTAAAACTAATTCTTTTTTGTCTTTAAAACTTTTTAAATATTCAAAAACTAAATTTTTATATTTTGGAGTTTTAATACCAGCTTCAAGAATAAATTGTCTAATAAATTTATCTTCAATATTACCATTAATTCTTAAAACATCAGCCATTAAATCTTCTAAATATACTACTTCTACACCATTATTTCTCAAAATACTAACAAACTCATCATGTTCTTTTTGAGCTTCTGGTAAAAATGGAATATCATCAAATAATAATCTACTTAATGTATCAGGAGTTAAATTTAATAATTCTGCCCCTGGTCTATGAAGTAAGACTTTCTTTAATTTTCCGATTTCACTTTTTACATTAATAGCACCCATTTTGTTCCTCCTAACCTACTATTATAGTTAAATTATATCATGTATTTTTTTTAAAAACAATTTTATTTTATGTATTAATAAATTCTTTTAATCTTTGATTTTTACTTTTTTCCATTTCTTTCAAAGTTCCATAAAAAACTACTTTTCCATGTTCCAAAAATAAAAATTTATTAGCACATTTTTTTACAAAATCTAATTCATGTGAAACTATAAGCATTGTCATACCATCATCTGCAATCATTTTAATTAAATTAAGAACTTCATCAACCATTTCTGGATCTAATGCACTCGTTGGTTCATCAAATAAAATTATATCCGGATCCATAATAAGAGATCTTGCAATAGCCACTCTTTGTTGTTGCCCACCAGACAATTCTGAAGGATAATTATCTTTTTTACTGCTTAAATTTATTAATTTAAGTAAACTCATCATCTTTTTATATGCTTCTATTTCATTTAACTTTTTATGTTTAATTGGTGCTAAAGTAATATTTTCACTTACAGTTAAATGTGGAAATAAATTAAATTGTTGAAAAACCATTCCTATTTTTTGTCTTATTTTAGATAAATTTGTATGCTCATCATTAAGATTAACACCTTCAAAATAAATATCTCCACTTGTAGGTTTTTCAATCATATCAAGACATCTTAAAAGAGTTGTTTTACCACATCCTGAAGGACCAATAATTGCTACTACATCACCTTTATCAACCGTAAAAGATATCCCATTTAAAACTACATTTTTATCAAATTTCTTAACTAAATTTTTAACCTCTAACATTATTTAACTTCCTTTCTAATTTATTCATTAACTTAGAAAGACCAAGGGTTAATGCTAAGTAAATACACGCAATTATTATTAATGGAAAGAAATAATCATAAGTTCTAGAAGCAATAATATCTGAAGCTTTGGTTAATTCTACTACTCCAATGTAAGCACCAACTGAAGTTTCTTTTAAAAGCGTAATAAACTCATTACCCAATGCAGGCAAAATATTTTTTACAGCTTGAGGAAGTACAATTAATCTCATAACTTCCCTATACTTAAAACCTAAAGCATAACCCGCTTCTGTTTGCCCAATTGCAACTGAGTTTATTCCAGCCCTAATAATTTCTGATACATATGCCCCAGAATTAATTCCAAAAGCTAAGATACTAACAATTACAATATTGATATTTACACTTTTAAAAATTACATAATAAATAATCATCAATTGTAAAATAACTGGTGTTCCCCTAATAATATTTACATAAGCTTTAACAATACCATTTAATAATCCCATCTTACCATTTTTATCAAAATTATCTCTAATTAAAGCAACAAAAGTTCCAATAATAATTCCAATAATAACTGCAAAAAAAGCAATGATAATTGTATTAAATAAACCTTCTAAAATATATTTATACCTATCATCATATATTAATGTATTATAAAAAGAATCGAAAATTTTTAAAAAGAATTTAAATAACTTTTCCATCTAAATTATTTTGTATGTTCGATAATAAAATCATCAATTTTACCATCATTTACTAACCTTTCTAAAACTTTATTAATCGCATCTAATAATTCTTTGTTATCTTTTTTAACAACCATTCCATAACTATCTTCTGCTAGTGAACCATCTAATATAATTAAATTATTATTATTCTTAATCATCTCTTTAGCTGGTAATTCATCCATAACAACTGCATCAACTTTATTATCTTTTAAATCTTGAATAGCTGCTAAATATTTTTTCTCCCTTACTAAAGTTACTTTAGGATAATCTTCTGTTAATAATGTGTCAGCAACACTACCTAATTGAACAGCAATTTTTTGATTACTTACATCTTTAACACTTTTAATACTACTATTTTCTTTAACAATAACAACTTGTTTAGAAATAGTATAATTAATTGAAAAATCAACTTGTTTAGCTCTTTCATCATTATAACTAATACCAGCAGCCCCAAAATCAGCCTTCCCCGATTTAACCTCATTAATAATAGAATCAAAAGCCACATCTTTAACCACTAATTTTTTATTTAATTCCTTTGCTATCTCATTAGCAATATCAATATCCACCCCAACAATTTCATTATTATCATAATATTCGTAAGGAGCAAATCCCGCTTCAGTTACCATTACTAACTCATTCTCATTTTTAGAACATCCTCCTAAAATAATCATTACCATTACTAGCGTCAACAATTTATATATTTTCTTCATAAGCTCACTCCTATTCTAAAAAAAGTATATCATTAAATAAAAAAAGATACAAATAAAAAGTATGTTAAGCCTTCACTTTATAACATACCTTATATTTCTTACTATATTTAGAACCTCTATTAAAATAAAATGAATTATTATAATTTTTCAAATCACACATAAAAATTTCCATATAATAATTATTATCAACTACAATTTCATTTAAATACAAATTAATAAAATACAAAATAAAATTATCATCAATAAGATTAATAATATCATTATAATTACTATATAATTTAGAAATTTCCTTAATTAAAGATTCTTTAAAAATAGAATTAAATATATCTTTAAAAATAATTACTAATTCCTTTTGATATATAACTAAACTTTTACATACTTTTTTACCATTTTTTAAATAGTTATTACACATATAAGTAATTCTTTTATTTTGACATCTACCATAATAAAGACATCCACAATTCTTACAATATATTTTTTTATTAAATAAATAATCATTCTTTTTATTATTACTTCGTTTATTTATTTTTTTATTGGCTTGATTCCAGACTTTTTCAGAAACAATTGCTGGCACATTTATATCCTTAAAACTTATCCATTCATTTACTTTATGATAAACAACTTTTTTTGACATATAATCAATTACTTCACTTTTATTACCACAATAATAGCCCTTATACTTAGGATTTCTTATAACCCTTGTAACATTTGTAGCAGACCACTTACCTCCTAATTTAGTTTTAATTTTCAAATCATTTAAACAATCAGCAATTTTATCAACACTTAAACCACTAACATAATTTTTAAATATTCTTCTAACTATCATAGCTTCTTTCTTATTAATAATTATCTTTTTATTAAATTTATCATAACCATAAATTATTTTATTTCCTAATATAACTCCTTTTTCTATTGATCTTTTCATCCCGAACTTAACTCTTTCAGACAATCTTCTTATTTCATCTTGCGCCATAGAAGCCATAATAGTCAACCTTAATTCACTATCACTTAATGCTGTATTTATATTATCATTTAAAAATAACACCACAACTCCATAATTAAGTAATTCTCTTGTATATTTAATACTATCTAAAGTATTTCTTGAAAATCTAGATATTTCTTTAGTTACAATTAAATCAAACTTACTATCTTTAGCATCCTCAATCATTCTAATAAAATTATCTCTATTTTTAATACTAGTACCACTTATTCCCTCATCAATATAACCATTAACATATTGCCAATTTAAATTATTAGTTATCATCTTTTTAAAATAACTAGCTTGATTATTAAGAGAATTAATTTGTTTTATATCTTCAGTAGATACTCTAGCATAAAAAGTAACTCTTAAATTTAAATCATATAAAGATAATCCCATATTCATCTTATTTCTAATTTCTATTAAATTCATCTTTATCTAATTCTCTTCTTAATTTATTTTCAATATTATATTTATCTTTATAACTAATTATTTTATTTTTATAAGCACTTTCATTCAAGTATAAAATTAATTTAATCATCTTCTTATTCATAAATCACCATAATAATATTTATGAATAAATAAAAAAAATATCTAATTTGTCATGAACCTTATTTCTATCTTACTCAAAAACAAGATTCATTTCAATTATAGATATTTTATTTTACAATATACTTAAAAGCATATAATCCTTCATTATGCTTAAAGACTAATTTTAAATAATATTTACCATCTTTTTCATAAGTTACTGCTTCTTCTTCATCACTTATTTTTTCTGTCTTAGTTGGGGCTCCATAACTTGATACTATTTCCTTTTTTGTTGTTCCATCAAAATAATTACCAGGAAGAGCAAAACCAACATATGGTTCATTTACTACCTCTATACCATAAACAGTTGCATCACTTGCTTTTATTTTTTTATCTGTATTATTCATTAAACTAACATGAATATTAGCATTAGTAAATATATCATGTGTCATTTTTAAATCTTCTAAAGTATCACCAGGATTAAGTGTAGGAACATCTGCATAACCTAACTCTTTCCAATTAACAGTCCAACTATTAGCTGATAGCATAATATAAGGTTCTCCTAATGTTAAATATAATCCATTAAATTGATATTCTCCACTAGTCCAATCATCACTTTCAACTCTAACTTTAACTGGTTGTGTAAAAGTTTGTTTATGACGTTTTTTAATAGTTGTTTTAGAAGATTTAGAACCTATAAAAAAACCTATTCCAATTAATATAAGAATTATTAATCCAATAATACATATAATAATTATTTTTTTATTCTTAGAACCTGTAACACTATTCATTCATTACACCCTATTTCCTACAATAAAATATATCATTTATTTACTATTCAGTCAATTAATTAAAGTTATTTTTAATTACATTAAGAGAACCTAATGCAACAAAATTAGAGCAATTAGGCTACGGTTATATTGTAGATAGTGTTGGTAAATATTCAAGTGAAGTTCCATACACTGCCTTTAATGCTAAAAAAAGTTATATTGAAAATAATAAAGCTATAATTAATAACTTTAGAAAATCAATTAATCAAGGATTAGAATATACCCTTAATAATGATGCTAAAACACTAGCAAAAGAAATTATTAATCTATTCCCTGATACATCATTAAAAGATTTAGAATTAATTATTAATAGATATAAAGAAAATGACTCTTGGCTTAATAGTACATTTATAACTGAAAAATCATTTACTAATTTAGAAGATATGTTAATAACACATTCTTTAATTAAAGACTATGTTCCATATCAAGACTTAATTATAAATGAATGATTTAATTAAAATAGAAAATTTATATAAAAACTATCATACACCTAGTGGTGAAATAAATGCTCTTAGTAATATTAATTTAAATATCCAAAAAGGTGAAATAATAGGTATTGTCGGTCCATCAGGTTGTGGTAAAAGCACTCTCTTAAATATATTAAGTGAACTCGAAAAACCAACATCTGGAAGTATCAAAAAAGATACTAACAATATTGCTTATATGCTTCAATCAGATGCTCTACTACCATGGTTAAATGTTTTAGATAATTGTCTTTTAGGTTTAAAAATAACTAAAAAGTTAAATAAAGAAAACATTAATTATGTAAAAAAATTAATTTCTAAATTTGATTTAGATAATTTCATTAATAAATATCCAAACAGTTTATCTGGAGGTATGAAACAAAGAGTTGCTTTAATTAGAACTCTAGCTCTAAAACCAGACATAATACTATTAGATGAACCATTATCTGCTCTTGATTATGTAACCAGATTAACTATAACAGATGAAATTTATAAAGTAGTTAAGGAATTAAAAATAACAACTATTTTAATAAGTCATGACATTTCTGAATGTGTTTCATTCTGCGATAAAGTAGTTGTCTTATCAAAAAGACCTGGAACCATTAAAAATATCTATCCTATAGAATTAATAAATCCATCAATCCCATCTAATAATCGTAAAGATGAAAAATTTAACTATAATTACGATTTAATATGGAGTGATTTAGATAAATGAGTAATGAACAAAAATTATATTTAAAAAAAATTAAA
>CAKOIQ010000007.1 GCA_934086935.1 uncultured Bacilli bacterium | reverse complement strand
TATTAGTACTCTCACCAAATATACTTTCTCTTTAAATACACCTTATAAATATTAATTTCTTTCTCACAAATTTATATATTAATTTTACTTTAATAATTAATGTTTGTCAATTATCTAATTAAGTTTAAACTCACAAGCATCAGTAATTTTACTATAATAAGCATCAATACTATCAGTTAATTTATTTCTAATACTTAAAACCCCAACTTTAGTTAAAGAAACACTTAACACATCAAGTATATGAGCCTGTTTATCTTTAATTTTACTTAACTCTAAATAACTATTATCAAGTTCTTCTTTATTGATACTAGCCATTAATGTACAAATAACACTCTCTAATATTTCTTCATCTTCAGCTACAAGTGGTGATGTTGATTTAATTTGTCTTAATCTTTCTACGATAGTTTGTTTAAACATTTTAGCATATAAAGAATCTATCTTTGTAGTTAAACTATTTCCATCAATATTAAACAAATAAGTACCATCACTACCAATTTTAACTTCAATAATACTATTTTCTATTAAATTAGAACAAACAGATAGATAAATATAATCTATTGTTCCATTATCATTTAAATTAATATTTAAATCAACTTTAGAATCATTCCCACTAATTGAATCATGCATACTCGCATACTTAATTAAAGTACTATCTAAATATCTTAAAAATGACCATTTTCCTTTACTTAAAACCATAAAATTATTAGAAACATCAAGTTCCATACTTTGACCATAACTTGTAGTTTTACAACTAAATAAACCATCAAAAGTATTTTTACTAGCTTCAATTTTTACTCCAGTCCAAAGATTAGTTTCATAAAAATCAATATTTTCTAAAGAACTAGCAGAAACAAACGTTCTTTCTTGCTCAGTAACAGCTGAATAATTATAAGATTTAATATTTTTACCACCATTACCAATATCAGATACAGTTTTATTATAATCCCCATATTTATACTCTAATGAACTCTCAATAAACTCAAGTTCCTTTTCTAATTCAGTATTTAATTTAATTTTTCTTTTCATCTTTTTTCTCCATTACTAACGCTCTATCTTGCTTTGCTAATATAACATTATGATAATTATCAACTATTCTTACCAAATCTTTAAAAGAAATTAAACTTATTGTATTAATATTAAAAGGTTGCATCTCTTCACCATGTAAAAGTATAAACATTAAAGCATCTTTATTAACACCTCTATACAATCTTGGATCAGAAAAATCCATTTCCTTAAAGTCCTCTTCATGTTCTAAAAAGAATTGACATTTTAAATAATCATATCTAAGTGCATATAAATCTTCATAAATTTCTTTATTATAACGTCTTTTAACAATTGTAACCAAAGACATAATAAGTAAAAATAAAGAAAAGCCGATATGTTCTACTGAAACATTTATTGAAGTTAAAAAAGTTAAGAAAAAATATAACAAATCTGTAAAATTTTCGGTTTTATAACTTTCACAATCCCTATCTATCTCTTCAATTATATCTTTAGCTTGATATATTTGTTTTCTCATTTTTTCTTTTAAAAATTCCTTAATATCTTGAGTATTTGGAAAATGTTCTTCTCTTCCATCAGCATAATAAACATTTATATAATCTTCAACTTCTTCATAAAAAACTATAAAGTTCTCTTTTTGAATTCTATTGGCAGAAAAATCTTGCATACAAACCTCCCATAAAAGCATGGATATTATAGCATAAAAAAAAGAAAATTACTATTTATAATTTTCTAAATAATTAATTAATAACTTAGCTGTATCTTCTGGAATAATTTCACACAATTCTTCTAAAGAGGCTTCCTTCATTCTTTTAACACTACCAAATCTTTTAATTAAATCTTTGCTTCTTTTACTTCCAATTCCAGGAATATTATCTAAAATACTACTAATAGATCCTTTACTTCTAATTTGTCTATGATAATTAATCGTATATCTATGAACTTCATCTTGCATCCTCGTTAAATAATGAAATAGATTACTAGTTCGATCAATATCATAAATCTCTAAAGTATCTCCATCTAATAAATCATTAGTTCGATGTTTATCATTTTTAACTAAACCACATACCTTAATTCCTAAATTTAAAGAATCAAGAACATCCTTAGTGGCTCTTATCTGATTAATACCACCATCAACTAAAATTAAATCTGGTAAATCCTTCTCAATTAAAGCTCTATAATATCTTCTATAAATAACTTCTTTCATCGTATTATAATCATCATTCTTATCAACCATAACTTTATACTTACGATATTTACTCTTAGAAGGCACGCCATCTTCATATACTACCATTCCCGATACAGCAAAAGAACCAAATAAATTTGAGTTATCAAAAACATCAATTCTTTTAATACCAATACCTAAAAGTTCTGCTAGTTCATCATTTGCACCACTAGATTTCTCTTGTTTTTGTTCAATTCTCTTAAAATTATTATTTAAATTAATAGTAGCATTTTCTTTAGCCATTAAAAGCAATTTTCTCTTCTGTCCCTTACTAACCTTAACAAAATTAGTATCAATAACCTTAGATAAATTATCTTCATTTAAATCATCCGCAATAATAATTTCTCTTGGAATCTCTTTCTTTTGATAAAATAAAGCAATATAATACTCAATCTCATCTAAATATTCATCAGTAACCGGTTCAATCTCAGTATAATTACCAACTAGCTTACCATTTCTCACAAATAAAAATTCAATCGCAATAAAACCATTTATAAAAGCATAATTAATAACATCTAAATTCTCACCTGGGTTAAGTTCAACCTTTTGTTTCTCTAAAACTATGGACATATAATCAAGTTCTTTTTTAAGTTCTAAAGCAAGTTCATAATTTAAATTTTCACTATAATATTCAATTTTCTCTTTAAGTTTATTTTTAATAACATCTTCATTACCTCTTAAAAAAGATAATATTTCTTGTTCCATAGCTTCAATTCTATCTAAAGAAACATTTTTAGTACAATAACCTAAACATTCATGAATATGATAATACAAACATACTTCCTTAGGCATTCCTTCACATTTCTTTAAGGGATATAATCTATTAATTAAATTAACAATCCTTCTAGCCGCATAAGCATTAACATAAGGACCAAATAATAACTTATCTTTATGCTTCTTAACTTTTAAATATCTAACTACCTTTAAAGAAGGATATGGCTTTCTAGAATATTCAATATAAGGATAACTCTTATCATCTTTAAGTAAAATATTATATTTAGGATCATACTTTTTAATTAAATTAATTTCTAATATAAAAGACTCTAATTCAGTATTAGTAACTATATATTTAAAATAAGCTATATTACTAATCATCTTAGCTGTCTTACCATAATGTTTACCACGAAAATAAGAACTTAATCTTTTCTTTAAGTTTTTAGCTTTACCAACGTAAATAACTACATCATTCTTATCATACATCTGATAAGAACCTGGTTTGTTAGGTACTAATTTAAGTTCATCTTTAAACATAAACATCACATCCTTATTATGCCACATTTTTAGACATTTAAAAAGAATAAATAAATAAAATAATTAGTAATTTTGACAAAAAATCCACAATATAATATACTTTTTATGTGATATTATGAAATTAATAAATGAATCTCTAATTGAAATAAAAAAATCTAAATTCTATGGTTATCTTTATGAAATAAATTCTAAAGAAGACATCGAGCAAATCTTAAATACCTTAAAAAAAGAACATAAAGGTTATCGTCATCTTCCTTATGCTTATAAACTAATAAATACTGCTGGTAAATCTGACGATAAAGAACCAGGTGGGATTGGTAATAGTTTCTTAACCATATTAGAAAGAAATAATCTAAATAATCATTTTCTATTAGTAGTAAGATATTTTGGTGGCACTAAACTAGGAGCATCAAATCTTCTTCGAACTTATAGTAAAGCAGCAAATAATTGCATAATAAAATAATAACCACATACATTTAAGTAGGTGGTTATTTTGAATAATATAATAAAATATCTTAAAACATTAATATATCCAATATCTATATTAATAATATTACCTTTTGTTTTAAGCATTTTAAACCTCATAGGATTAAAAACAAATAACATAGTAATATTAATCATATATCTAATAATAATGTTTATATCCGGATATAAATTAGGAAAAACAAGTGTTTCAAAAGGATACCTAAATGGATTAATATTTGGCTTAATAATAACCATAATATTCTTTATCCTAAGTCTATTTTTAACTAAAACTAATATCCTAACAAGAATAATCTATTATCTAATCCTAATCTTATCTTCAACCATTGGATCAATGTTTGGAATTCAAAAGAGCAATGTCAAATAGCATTGCTCTTTATCTTTCTTTAGAATCAATAATAATCGTTATCGGTCCATCATTATGAATATTAATAAGCATATCAGCACCAAATACTCCAGGTAAAGTAGGAACACTTTCATTAAGCATTACATTAAACTTCTCATAAAGTTTAATCGCATCCTCCCCCTTCATAGCATTAACATAACTAGGTCTATTACCATCCTTAGTCATCGCTTGTAAAGTAAACTGACTAATAGATAAAATCTTTCCCTTAGTATCAATAATACTCTTATTCATAACTCCATTTTCATCATCATATATTCTTAAATTAACAACTTTTCTGCGAATATACTCCAAATCTTCTAAAGTATCATTAACATTAAAACCAACTAATAAAACCATACCATTTTCAATTTCATTAATAATTTTACCATCAACACTTACAGAACCATACTTACATCTTTGTACTACTACTCTCATCTAATAATCTCCACAACATAACTTAAATTTTTAAGTTCATCAATAAATAAACCAAGTTCATCTACACTATTAACTTTAACACTAATATGATAATCAATATATTCACCCATATTAACTTCATTAATCCCATTTAAAGAAACATTTCTAGTACTAGCTTTCGTAACAATATCTAAAATATGATTTTGACTACTATTAGTCTTAATAACTAAATTAGCTACAAATAACTTATCCTTAGCATTATTCCACTCAACATCAATTAATCTAGTAGTTAAACCCTTAACATTAGGACAATCAACCTTATGAACACTAACACCTTCACCCTTAGTAATATAGCCAATAATCTTATCACCAGGAATTGGATTACAACACTTAGCTAAACTAGCTAAAATATTATCAGTACCAGCTACAATAACATCATTCTTATAATTATCTCTAATATTATTATTTCTATTAACTCTATCAAGCATTATATCTTGAATATTTCTCTTGTCTTCATTAACTAAACTAATAATATAATAAGCAGTATATCTTAAAGAACCAATACTTAAATACAAATCATCCTCTTCTTTTAATTTTAAATCATTAAGTATTTTATTTATCTTATCTGAAGTAAATAATTCATTAAAATTTAAATGTTGTTTTTTAACTTCTTTTTCTAAAAGCATCTTACCTTGTTCAATATAATCCTCACGATCTTTTTTACTAAAATAAGATTTAATCTTACTCTTAGCTTGTGGAGTCTTAACAAAATCTAACCAATCTAAATTAGGTTTACTAGCCTTATTAGTATTAATTTTAATAATATCTCCATCTTGTAATTCATAATTTAAAGGAACTATATTATCATTAACAATCGCACTAACCATATGATCACCAATATCACTATGAATGCGGTAAGCAAAATCAACTGGAGTAGCTCCTAATGGTAATTCCATTACATCTCCCTTAGGAGTAAATACATAAATTAATTTAGATAAAAGTTCACTTTCCATGCTTTTAACAAATAATTCATCATTAGTTTCACTTTTAGCTAAATCAATGGTACTTCTAAATATTGCTAACTTTTGTTCCATTAAATTTTGAGCAACTTTAGTTCCATGTTCTTTATAAGACCAATGTGAGGCAATCCCATGTTCAGCAATTTCATCCATCTCTTTAGTTCTAAGTTGTATTTCAAATATATGTCCATCAACCCCAAATACAGAAGTATGTAAACTTTGATACATATTTTCCTTAGGCATTGCAATATAATCCTTAAATCTTTTAGGAATAGGTCTATATTTAGCATGAATTAATCCCACTGCTAAATAACAATCCTCTTTAGTTGGAAGAATTAATCTCATTGCTAAAATATCATAAATATCGCTCCATTTTCTTCCCGTAGTAAGTTTATTATAAATACTATAAACACTCTTAACCCTTGATTTAATTTTAAAGTTAATTCCATGTTCAGTCAGAATTTCCATAATACTATTTTGCATTTCATCTAAAGAATCTGCAAGTTCTTCCCTAGTACCATCTAACTTTTCTAATATATCATTATAAACATCTGGTTTAGTAAATAATAAACATAAATTTTCAAGTTCACTCTTAATACTATTAATACCAAGTCTATGAGCAATTGGAATTAAAACATTCATGGTTTCATTCGCTATTTGTTTCTTATCTTCCTCACTCATACCATCAGGATTACGCATCTCATCTAATCTATCTGCTAACTTAATAATTAAAACTCTAACATCTTCACTAATACCAACTAATACTTTTCTTAAATAAATACCAGAAGATTCATTATAATCATTAAGTTTAATTCTTCTTAACTTTACTAAATTATCAATTAAATCAGCAATATTATCTCCAAATTCTTCTCTAACTTCATCTAAAGATAAATCACCATTCATAATCGCATCATGAAGCAAAGCAGAAACAATCATATTAGTATCTGCATTTAGTTCTGCAACAATCCCAGCTACCCTTAAATAATGATTATCATCACTAAAATTTTTAGCTCTATTATAAGCTCTAGTAATAAGATCTAAATCATCTGCTTTAAGTTCATTTTCTCTACATAATAAAATAATATGTTCAAAATCCATTATTCATCCTCCTATAAAAGATCATTACTAGATTCATTATTATTTTTATTTGTTCTAGTAACATATTCCTCTAATTTAAAATTAGGAGTACTTAAAATATCATTAACCATTTCTCCTAAAGTTAAATCAGATCTATTTTTCCAATAATTATCCTTCAAATAATTCCATACATCAATTTCTTTAATATATTTAATATTAGCTCTTTTTAAATCACCAACTTTTGTATTTAAAGCTGGTAATAACTTTTTATAAAGTTCTCCTAAAGATTTAAATCTAAAATCATCCATAAATAAAATTCTCCTTAAATATCTATAACGCTAACATCATATATTATTATATACTATTTTATTTAAATTTCCAAGGAGAACCAATGAAAAATAAATTTATAAAAAGTACTTTAGTTCTAATAATAGGCGGTATTATAACCAAAATATTAGCCTTTGTCATTAAAATATACTTTACACGTACTATTAAAGATGGAATAAATATTTATTCATTAATAATGCCAACATATAGTTTATTAATAACAATTACCCAGTTAGGTTTTCCTATCGCCATATCAAATATAGTTGCTAAAGGTGAAAAAAGAGGCAAAAACATCATGTTTTCAATCATACCTGTATCAATAATCCTAAACATTATATTAATCGTCATAATGCTTCTTTCAGCCAAATATCTAGCAGTAAATTTATTACATAATAAAGACACATATTACCCCTTAATAGCACTTTCACTAGTCCTACCATTTATATCCCTATCAAGTATCATCAGAGGTTATTTCTTTGGTAAACAACAAATGATGCCCCACTCTGTATCCAACGTTCTAGAACAACTATTTAAATTATTAGTAGTTCTATTAATCCTACCAAAACTAATGAAATATGGAACTTTAATAGCAGTAATTGGATATATCTTAATAAGTATTATCTCTGAAACATTCTCCATCATTGTATTTCTCCTATATCTCCCCAAAAACTTCACCATCAAAAAAGAAGACATTAAACCTGATCTTGGAACCATCAAAGATGTTTTATCAATTGGTTTACCATCAACTGGATCAAGAATCATTGGTAATATTGGTTACTTCTTAGAACCAATAATTCTAACAAATATTCTAATCATAAACGGATATCAAGCATCATATATCATTAAAGAATATGCAATTTATAATACATACGTTATTGGTTTACTTATCGTACCAACATTCCTTCTAGGTGCACTAAGTACCTCACTACTTCCAGAAATATCTAAAAACATAAATAATAAGATAAAAGTCAAAAGAATTTTTAAGAAAATAATGTTTTTAACCTTAATCTATGGATTAATTGCCAATATAGCTATGCTAGTATCTTCAAAACTAATTTTAAAAATCCTATTTAACACTCAAGAAGGCATAACGTATATTAAATTCCTTGCTCCTTTCTTTATTATCTTTTACTTTGAAGCCCCACTATCAAGTATTCTTCAAGCCTATAATGAAACCAAATACATTATGAAAACAACAACTATATCAATAATCATTAAGTTATTATCTTTAGTATTATTATCATTTCTTAAAATCGGAATATATCCTCTTTTAATATCAGAAATAATATCAATAATTATAACTGTATTCTTAAATTATAGAAAAGTTAAAAAAATCATAGCCTAAACTATGATTTTTTCATTGTAAATGGTTTAGATTTATTTGTTAAAGTATATGGTTTAAAAATACTAATTCTTTTACCTATAGTTTGAAATGATTTTAAATATTGTCTTAAAAAGTATACTTTATCTAAATTATTATCAAAAATTAGATCACACAACTCTAATGCTTGAGGTAAAAATATTTCATCATATAAATCTATATCAATTTCTTGTGATGATAATTCTGCCCATCTTCGATTAATAATATCTTCATCAAAGTTATCGTTTTTACAATAACGTAGTAATTTTGCAAAAAGATTAACATTATTTTGCCATATAACTGGATCCACTGAACCATTCGGACATCTAAATTCGATTGTATTACCTATTGCAAATCTATTATTAGATCTTACATGGTTAAAATTTACTGCTTTATATTTTGATGAACGAAACTCTCTTAAAACAGCATCAAAAGAAAGTTCAGATATCTTTTTAAGATCTTCATAAGAAATTCTTGCATCTTCTGCTATGGGTGCAGCAAAATCAAGAATGCTACTTCTTCCTGTTAAATAATCACCATAACAAAATCTAAAAATTATATTTTCATAAGCAGACCATAATCCGGCAAAATTAACCCAAGAATCAATATTATCACCCAATACTTGAGCACCAATATGAATGTGTCCACCAGAACAAGTACCAATTTGTGAATATGGAGTAACAATTGAACATATTGTCTTTAATTCTTCCCAAGATCTTTTAGAATCAGTTAAAATTGGTGAATCAATTTCCATACCATTTATTAATGTTGTATCATGAGTATGTTTCCATTTATGATTTAATCCTGAATCCCAAAGTAATGCTTTAATTCTTTTCTCCATTACATATTCAAGTTCTAATTCTAATCCTATTGTAACCTCTTTTGATAATCCTATCTCTTCCCTTAAAGTTAAATAATATTCATCTAAATACAACAACAAATCTTGTAAATCAAAACCCTTCATTTCTGAAATTTTATCATTATCATTAGGTTTAATATACCTAAAAATTTCATCAGAACTTTTAATTTCTTTACTTTGTAATTTAAACATAATAATTACCTCATTAATCTTTTATAATTTGCTTTTTTAATTGTCAATTTCTTTTCTAATTCAGTTTGTGATGTAAGTTCATACTCATCTTTAATTCGTCTAATATCTTCAATTAAATCAGATGGAAAAAACTTCTTTTTTACATCTTTAACAACAGTCATAGAAAATATAACCGATGTAAAAATATATAAAAGTGTAGTCCATGCATTTTCTGATACAGTTTCTTTTCTAACAATAACATCATTTTCATCTTTATCATACAAAATTACTTGAATATAAGGTTTTTCAATAATTTCCTCAGGAGATAATTTGTTTCTAGTTTCAATATAAGTACGAACCGGATTTCCTAAAATATCTTCAATATTCATTTCCTGAGTATCTAAAAATTTCATGGCATTTGCAAGTTTATCTGAATCAATATTATAAACATTTACATTTCTGCTAAAAGTACCATCAGCATTAAGTAGCCAGCTATCACAATAAAACATTTGGTTTAAACTTGATGAAAGAAACAAATAAGGAGTATATTGTTTTTCAGTTATAATGGTATCTTCAGAGTCAATTAAAGATCTAGTATATGCTTTAGACTTACGTTCATCAACCGCTATCGGGGTCATATTAAGAGCACTAAAAGCAAAACCAATTAAAGTTGCCGATAAAACATAAGGTATTGTAGCACCAATAATTTTAGTGCCAATACACAAATTTCTAATTGATTTATTATTAAAATTCGTAACTTTAGGATGGTTAATTTTATGTTCAATACTAGCTATTTCTCTATCTAATTGCTTAACTATTTTATTTTGTTTCTCCATACCATAATTTTCCTTTTTAGTGATAGTTATACTACCACCAAAAAAATAAAATAGCAACAAAAAAGTAGACGAATCTACTTTGTATAATCACAACTACTGCATTTAATTTTATTATTTTTTTCAGTCAGCATAGAACCACATTCTGGACAACTTTCTCCAATCGGTTTATCCCAATAAGCAGTCTTACATTTAGGATAATTACTACATCCATAAAAGATTTTACCTCTTTTACTTTTCTTTTCAATAATATCATGACCACAATTTGGACATTTACAAACCATTTTAACCTCTTTTTCTTCTTGCTTAATATATTTACATGTCGGATAGTTAGAACATGCTGTAAACATACCATATTTACTTTTTCTAAGTACTAAGGGATTACCACATAAAGGACAACTCTCTCCAGTTTCCTCAGGTGCTTTCTTTTCCATATGCTCAAATGCGGTTTTAACTAAAGGTTCAAAATCATTATAAAAAGTTTTTAATACCTTTAAATAATCTTCTTTATCTTCTGCTATTAAATCAAGTTCATTTTCCATATTAGCTGTATATTTAACATTAATAATATTAGAAAAGAACTCTTGTAATTTATCAGTAGTTTCAAATCCAATCTCTGTTGGATAAAATTTCTTTTCTTTAACTTGAACATACGCTCTATCTTTAATAGTTTCTAAAATCTTCGCATAAGTAGAAGGTCTACCAATGCCTAAAGATTCTAATTCTTTAATTAAAGATGCTTCTGTATATCTAGCAGCAGGTTTAGTAAAGTGTTGTTCTTTTAATATATCTTCCGCAATTATAACATTAGTTTTATAGTCACTTAAATCAGGTAAAACAACATCTTCATTATCCATATATTTTTGATAAACTTTTAAGAAACCATCAAATACTAATACTGAACCAGTTGCTTTAAATAAATATCCATTATTTTCTAATGTAATAGTTGTTGCTAATACTTTAGCATCACACATTAATGAAGCCAGTGCTCTATAATAAATAATACTATAAACTTTATATTCATCACTAGATAAATATTCTTTAACACTTTCTGGTGTTCTTAATATACTAGTTGGTCTAATTGCTTCATGGGCATCTTGTACATTTTGTTTTTCTTTTGTTTTCTTAACACTACCAACATATTCTTTACCATAATTTTTAGTAATATAACTCTTAACATCACCTACAAAAGTATCAGATAATCTAGTCGAATCTGTACGCATATAAGTTATTAAACCTACAGTTTCTGTTCCAATATCTACACTTTCATATAATTTTTGAGCTATTCTCATTGTCTTAGAAGCACCAAAATTTAACTTATTAGCACAAGCTTGTTGTAAAGAAGAAGTCGTAAAAGGAAGTACTCCCTTCTTACTCTTTTCTTTCTTTTCAATGCCATCAATATTAAAACTCTTAGATAATTTATTTAATATTTTATCAGCTTCAACTTGTGATTTAATTTCAATCTTTTTATTATTATATTTTTCTAAATCTGCTTCAAAATCCGGAAACTTAGCAGTTATAGTCCAATATTCTTCTGGTACAAAAGCATTAATTTCTCTTTCTCTATCAACAATTAACTTTAAAGCAACAGATTGAACTCTACCAGCCGATTTACCCCCAGTTTTTGATTGCATTAATTTAGATAATCTAAAACCAATAATACGATCTAACATTCTTCTAGTTTCTTGACTCTTAACTAAATTCATATCAATCATTCTAGGTGTTTTAAAAGCATTAACAACTGCATCATGAGTAATCTCGTTAAATACAACTCTTTTATAATTATTATCATTTAATTTTAAAGCATCATAGATATGCCAACTAATAGCTTCTCCTTCGCGGTCAGGATCGGTTGCTAGATAAATAGTATCAGAATTACTTGCATCTTTCTTAAGTTCTTTAATAACACTAGATTTACCTTTAATAACAGTATAATTAGGTTTAAAATCATCTTCTACATCAATACCTAATCCATACTTCCCAGTTGTTGCCAAATCTCTAATATGACCTTTACTAGATACTACTTTATATTTAGGTCCTAAATATTTAGCAATAGTTTTAGTCTTACTTGGAGATTCTACAATAACTAAATTCATATTATTCCTCACTTTCAGTTACATCTGTAACAGTTTGATGTTCATTATTATATTTAGTAATAGCTTTATTTCTATAATTAAAATAATCATTCTTAATAGCTAAAGCACTCATCTTTTGTCTAGTAGTTATTTCTGAATTTATTTCATATAACTCATCAGAAGTATATGTTTTACTTTCATCTTTAGGACTAAACTTACCAGTAGTAGCACTATAATAACCAACACTATCTTGCCATGAACCATCAGCAAATACGGTTCTATCACTATAATCGCTAAATACATCATGTCCTAAATATAATCTTGGATCATAATCTAAATTAAACATATTAAGTAATGTTGGAAGTAAATCTATAATAGATGTATATTTAGTAATTTGTTGTCCTTTAGTTGCACTATTATAAATAATCATTGGTGTTCTATCTACTTCACCATTAACAGTTACATCATAATCTAATACCGAATTAATTTGTCTAGTTGTCAAACCATAAGGATAATGATCACAAAATAACGCTATAACTGTATCATCTAATTTACCTGCTTTATCTAAATTTTCTAAAAGTAATTTTAAAGCAGCATCTAATTCTTTCATCTTAGACATATATCTCTTAACTGGCTTACTATAATCATATTCATCAAATTCGCTTAAATGTTTATCTCCATTTTCAGAAGATACTGTATAAGGTTGATGAGTAGTAACACTAGTTAAATAAACCATAAATTTATCTTGATCAATAAAGTATGGTGTAGCTTTTTCAACTAATTCTACATCACTAGGCCATTCTTGATATACACTACTCCATTTAATCTTTAAATCCTTAACATTGCGATATTTCATACTACCCATATTAGGATGTATTATTGTTCTATAATAATAAAATTCCGCATAATCATGATAACTTGAAGTTTGATATCCTGCATTATTAAAGACATTAAATACTGCTTCCGGATAAACATTTCTACGATATTTATTAGCAGTACACGTATTATTAATTGTAAATAAACTAGTCATTGAAGTCATTTCATTATTACCAGTACTACAATTATTTCTAGGAGAATAATTATTTCTAAAACTAATACCTTCACTCCATAATTTATATATTGTAGGAAATTCTTTTTCATTAATAGAAATCATATTAACAGATTCCATTAATACAACAATTAAATTTTTACCTTCAAATATTCCTGTATATTCATTTTTATCAGTAATTTCTCTATTAATAAAATAATTATTTAATTTATTATAAGTGCTATTCTTTTCATTAGCTATAACATCTTTCCACGCAGTATCATCAATAGTTCTAGTATTATCTGTAATAACACTATTATTATTGTTATTACTATAATTATTATCAATATCTGAACTTATATCTATATTAAAAGTAGTTACAATTAAATCAGATACTCCATAAACAGATACCCCGAATTGACTAACAGACAAATTAGAATAATCAGAAGTACCTATTAACTCAGTATTTTTTATACTTTGAACTTTATTTTGCATAAATCCTACTCTTAAAGTTCCATAATATAAAAATCCTAAAATTAGAACAAAACATAAAGTAGCACCCATTGTAAGTGCTTTAGACATCCCAGTCTCTATTTTAAATTTAAAATAAACAGTCTTATTTAATTTATGTACTCTAAACATTCTCTTAAATATCCATATATATAATAAATATAATATTAAAGGTACCAAAACTAAATAAGATTGCCATTTAGAAGCCATAATAAAATCTTTAATATAATCAGTAATCTTAGTTCCTTGTTCAGCATTACCTATTCCCATAAAAAATCCCATATAAGTAAATAAGTTTATTTCTGACCAAATATATATACCATATATTATGGAAACAACTGTATTAAATATTTTAGATCCCTTATTACTAAATAATGAAGATATAGTTCCTAAAATAGTTCCAAAAATCATTGAACTAATTAAAATTCTAACTAAAGACCAATCTAATAAATTATTTTTAGTATTAATTTTAACTATTACTTCAAATAAAAAAATTAATAAACTCAAACCCACAGAATTATTAATTATTCGTTTTCCTAATCTCTCCTTCAAATTTACCACCTTGCTTTATTAAATCACTTATAGGTCTAAAAGTAAACCTGTAATTATCAAGTAATCCATACTTCTTTACATTTTCTATGTGTGCTTTAGTTGGATATCCCTTATGTTTTTCAAATCCATACTCTGGAAATTTCTTAGATAATTCAATCATCATTCTATCTCTGGTAACCTTAGCAATAATTGATGCTGCCGCAATTGCTTCACTTTTTGCATCCCCTTTAATTATTGAAGTTGAAGGAATATCTAACTTTTCTAACTTCATTGCATCAATTAAAACATGTTCTGGTTTTATTTTTAAACCATTAATTGCATCATACATTGCTAACTTAGTAGCTTCATAAATATTAACCTCATCAATGACCTTATTATCTTTCATACCAATACTAACCGCTAAAGCATCTCTCATAATAATGTCATAATATTTATCTCTTTGTTTTTCCGTTAATTTTTTGGAATCATTAATACCTTCTAAAAAATATCCTTTAGGTAAAATAACTGCCGCTGTTACAACAGGTCCAACTAAAGGACCACGTCCAACTTCATCAACCCCAGCTATTAAAGTTATACCCTGCTTATATAATTCATTTTCATATTCAAGCATAATTATCTCCTATCAAAAGTAATTCCCTTAATATATTCTTGTTTAACATCATTAATAATCATTTTATATACTCTAGTATAATCAACTTCACCATTACTAATAGCTCCAATATTCTTTGCAATAATATCAAAACTATCATCAGTAACTTTATCTATTTTATATCTACTATTTAATATCTCTGGATAATATTTACTTAAAGTATTAAGAATATAGTAAGCAATATCTCCAATTGGTAAAACATCTTCTTTAATTGCTGTCATACTTGCTAAATTAAAAGCGACCTTTTCATCATCAAACTTAGGCCATAAAATACCAGGAGTATCTAATATAAGCAATTTATATTGGGTTTTAAGCCAAGTAAGACTTTTAGTAACTCCCGGTAAATTACCAACTTTAGATACTTTTTTGCCAGCTAACTTATTTATTAAAGTACTTTTACCTACATTAGGTATACCTAAAACACAAGCCTTAATTTCTTTTTCTTTTAAACCATTAGCCTTTCTCTTTTCATTAATATGACTAACTAAATCATTAGTTAATAAAGTAATCTTTTTATAATCATTTTGATCATTTAAATCAATTAATAATACTTTATAACCCATTTCTTCATAATATTTAATCCAAGAATTAGTCACATTAATATCACACAAATCTTTCTTAGACATAATTAAAATTCTTGTCTTATTTCTTATAATACTATCAATATCTTTAATCTTAGATGAATAAGGTATTCTAGCATCAATAACTTCATAAACAATATCTATATAAGGCATAACTTTCTTAAGTTCATCCTTAGTTTTTTTCATATGTCCTGGATACCAATTTATATTTGTTTTATTTAAATTTTCATTATTCATTACTTTCACTTCTACTTTCAATTTCTACTGTTAATTTTCTTTACATCATTATTTTCTAATTTTTTCTTTTCCTTTTCAAGCTCTTTTAGACTTTTTTCAGGAGTAGGCATGTCCTCAGGCATCATTCCTCCAATATCAGCAATCGCCTTTCTAACCTTTTTACCAACTTTATAATGTACATCTTTTGCAGTTTTTTCATCTTTTACATTATCCCTTATAAGTTTCTGTTTTGTTTGATTTATTCTAAATAAATTAGCAACCAACTCATCTTCATTCATGTTATCTAGAATATCTTCACGGTATCTTAATTTTTTTCTTTTAAATATATCATCAGCTGTTTCGCCATTATAAAGTCCCTTATAACCTGCATTGTGAAATTCAGCCATATTTTTAACACCAGATGAAACAGCTATTTTTTGTAAACTATAGTTACCATGTTTTGTTAACCTTCTTTGATAAAATCTTTTCTCATCATCAGATAAAGAATCATATTCTTGTTCAGTAATCTCTTGTTTTCTTGTTTGAATAGCAAAATAAGTTTGACCTAAAGCAACAACTTCTTTATTTGGGTCAGCATTTTGCACTATTAAATAACATATATATCTTGAAAGTTTATAATCTTGTATATTAGCAGTTGCATTATTATTTCTTTTTGACAACTTGTTGACCTCAACAAGTTGTTCATCTATATTAAATCCAGAATTTTTACAAGCTTCTTTTGCTTTATTTAAAACCTTTAAGAAATTTCTCCAGTCTTTATACTCTAAAACTTTTGAAAGTTCCCTAGCATACCAATATGCATTTCCATATTCATCTATATGTTTAATATTCTCAAAAATATTGTTAGTATATCTATCTCCAATTTTCCTCATTACTACCTCCTTTTTTATTTCACAAAACCGCCCATAAAATTTTTAAATGCTTATTAATTTATAATTATTTATATAGTCTTAATACCTGATATTGATATTTTTCATCATTATCTGTATAACCAATTGAAATACCTTTTCCATTATTAGCTGTTTTACCAGAATTAGCTTTTGTTTTTACATCTTTTAGCAAATCATCCATTTCTGCATCAGTAAACTCATCATTGTTAGCTTTAAGTAAATACTTAATATATGAAGTAGCATCTTTTTCATATTTGCTAGCTTTATCAACATATAAAAGCGTGTAATTTACAATTTCAGTTGTTTTATCACCTGTATAATTTTCAGGAACAACAACTAAATAAATTCCATCAATTAAACCATACCAATATTGACCATCATTTTCAGTTAAATAATCAGTTGAGGCCGGATTTAATGAACTATTATTAACAACTTCGGCATTAAATTTTGATACTAAAACATCTACAGTTTCTTTTTCGACATCACCATGCTTCTCGTATGATTCTTGTAAATCTTTCTTAGCCTGTTCTAAATTATCTTTACTACAGCCAGTTAACCCCAAAATAACAATTCCAAATACTAAAATAAACAAAAATTTTCTCTTCATAGTTTTCTCCTTCTTTTCTATTTAGTTAATCATCTATATTATGATTTCTGATAAAATCTTCGTATTTCATTTCTAATCTTTCTTGTTCTTTTTCAGAATCCTCTGCACTGCCCGGAACTGCCTCAAAGTATGTTGCAACAACATGCTTACAGATAACTCTTCTGTCTTCAGCAAAAGGACAATTACAAGTTGAACTTCTCGGATGTTCAATATTCAAATGCACATTTAAATTCAAGAAAAATTATAACATATCTCTTTTACAAAAGTCATCGCATTTTATTTAGATTGTAAATCAATAAACAAATATTCAGATATACAACCCGTTTTCATTAAATAACATAAATAGTTGAACAAATAATCGCTGTAATACCAGCTATATAATATTCAAAATCTTTCCCTCTTAATTTCTTAATTAGCATAAAAATTAAATCCATTAAAATCCATATCAATAAATAATTAAGAAAAATAATAATAGCGGTTGTAAAATTAAGAAGTATTGTTAACAATAAAATAAACATTCCTACAATAAGAAAAGAAATGTATTTATTCTTAATACCAAACTTTGTTATTCTTTTAGAAATATAAAGTAATCCCATGAGAAATAAAACGAAAGAAAAAAATAATATAAATATCCAAAGAATCATATACCTACCCCTCACTAAATTATAATAATTTTTTTAATATTTTAAGTATCTCTTTATCCTTATCTCTGTTTAAAAACTTTTTCAAAATAAAACAATCTTTTAATGATGCGACTTTAAATCCACTTACTATTTCATAGTTATTTGGTTTAAAACTAACACCAAAATTAATAACATCATCAATCATATAAATATCTTTTTTAAATTCATTAGTTCTTTCATAAACACAATGAAAAGTATTAAGTAAAATATTAAAGTAATTATTAGAAACACATATATCTATATCCTTTGTCTTATTAATTACACCCCTTAATACCAAAGCAGCACCAGAGATAACATAAAACTCTTTCTTATCAAAATTATACTTATTAAGAATTTCAATAATTTCTTCTTTATTCATTTATTAACAACTCACTTCAAAATATCATTTTAATTTATACCTAATAAAAATACCCTTAGAATTAATCATTTTCTAAATAATAATCCTATCATAATCATTTATAATATCTTTAGTTAAATAAGAATCAATCATATTATTAGTTTCATGACCAATCGAATAAACATAAGGACTTTCTATCTCATTATTTATATGTAAAGCCCCAGCATCACTATATTTTAAATCAAAATTAATAATAAAAACATCATCCTTTAAAGAATCCATATTTTTAAATTTTCTTTTATAACCAAGCATTGGCATAAAATCACCTCTTACACTATTACAACAAGTATATCATAAATTCAAATAAAAAAAGTAGATTTAAATCTACCTTATTTCTTACATTTACAAGAATGTTCTTCTTGACAACCACAGTCACAAGATTCATCGCAATCGCAATCTTCACAGTCACAGCAGTCACATTCATCGCAATCTTCGCAATCACAGCAGTCACATTCATCGCAATCTTCGCAATCACAGCAGTCACATGAGCATTCCATTTCTTCACAATCTTCACAGTCACAGCAATGACATAATTCTTTTTCTTTATCTTCCATAAGTCCTCCTTTAATTATTATTAACCCGCCTTAAATTATTATAACACAAATCTATTTCTTTCTAAATTTAATATTATCATCTTTTTCTAAGTGACCAACTAATAAAGAAGAATTAGAATCATGCGTATTAAAATTATTAATTACCACTTTCTCATCAAAATTAGCATAACAATACTTACAAAAATGCTTACAAGAATTATAAACACCAATATCTACCATTTGAGCACATTCACATTTACCTTCTTTTCTCGAAGTCCATTTTTTATATACTTTATTAGTTAATTTAAAAGCTAATTCCTTAGATAAACATTCACCCTTAATAAATCCATATTCAGTTAAATTTCTATCTTCAAAACACGTCTGAACAGTCATATTATTAGCTTTAGCACTCTTGCTAAAACCTTCACCAATTAATTTATAATCATTTTCATTAAACTCTTTAAAACCAAGTATACTTTCATTCTTTCTAACATTCTTATAATTATCAATAAAAGAAACAATAATCTTATTAACATAACCATTAAGTAAATGACATAACTTATCAAAAGCTTTTAAATGATAATTAACACTATACTTTTTACTAATAAATATTGGATCATACCTAATATATAAATTATCTTTACCAACTATCAAAGAAAGTTTCTTTACAGCTTCTATAATTTCACTTTTAGAAGGAACATTAGGTTCAATGTCTTTTTTATATGGTGTAATTGTTACATGAAATAAAATTGGTTTATCAATTAATTTAATTTTATTTAATATTGGAATTGGATTCTTTGTACAAAATAAAATTAAGTCAACATCATCAAAATAAATTCTACTAACAAGTTTGGGATTAAAAGGATTTCTAACATCTACAAATCCTTCCTTATATCTATTTATAAACCAATCAGAATAGAAAGCTACAATATCAGTTCTAGCACTAACATTAAGTATCATTAATTATTCCTATCTTTTTTAAACTTATTTATCATTTTTAAATATAAATTATAAGTTTCTTTAGTAACATCTTTCCAGCTTTTACCCAATGTCTTTTTGGCATTTTTGGATACTCTATCTAATAATTTTTTATTATTAATAATATCTATGATTTTCTTTTCATAATCATCTACATTCATATTTGAATTAAATCCATTAAAATTATCTTTAATCATTTTACCAACCAAACTATCTTTTATAAATAATCCTGGTGTTTCATTAACTGCTGCTTCAATTCTTACCAAACTAGAGGTATCCATTAATGATGGAAACAATAATAAATCACTCCTTGAATATAAAGCAGATAAATAATTTCTATCAGCTATTTTACCTGTAAAATAAACAACATCATTTAACTTATAATTACTTATCATACTCTTTAATTTATTTTCATCTGGACCAGTTCCTACAAAAAACATTTTAAATCTAACTCCATCGTTTTTAAGTTTCTTTAAAACATCAGCAAGAAAGAAAATATTTTTAATATCTATGAGTCTTCCAACAAATAATAGTATATTTTCATCACTTTTAATATCATACAATTTATTAATTAAATTATTTGCTTCTTCTTTATTTTTAAGTGGTAATAATTCAGTTCCATTATAAATAGTAATTGGTTTATACTTATATCCAAATGTATGTAATTCGTCTTCTAAAAACTCATTTACTACAATACATTTATCACAATCATTAAAAACATTCATAAACCCCTTCATAATTAAATTAACAATATATTCATTTTTAGCAAATCTCTTTACTTCATAATCAAATCTAGTATGGACTGTACATACACAAGGAATATTTAAATATTTTGCTACTTTAACTCCTAGCTTACCAATATTAAATGGTGAATGTATATGAATGATATCAAAATTTTCTTTTATTAATTCTTTAAAAGAAGATGAAAAACTAAATTTATGTGTAACTATTCGATATTCTCCAATTGGCATAGGAATACTTCCCATTCTTTTAATTGTATAATGATGATCTAAATCTTTTGAATTATCTCCCATATAAGGAGCAACTACTATAACATCATTATTTTCTGATAATTCCCTCGCAATATTATCAACAGCTATAACAACTCCATCAATTGCTGGATAAAAATTATCTATAAATAGCCCTATTTTCAATCTTTTCTTTTTCATAAATACCTTCCACAGTTATCATAATATTATAAATTCATATAACATTCTACCAATTTTAAGTTGAATGCACGCAAAAAATTTTAACAATCTTATTATATCAAATGTTAGTCTTTTACTTCCACCCCAAATATATCAGCAATTATCTTACATTGATATATATTTATAATCATACCCTTTAATGAATTTAAATCAATCGCGATTCCATTAATATTTGAACTTGAAAAATCTATTTTAGATAAATGCACTCTTAAAAATTCACTATTGCAAAAATTAACATTATTAAAAATCACATTTTTAAGTTCTGATTCCGAAAAACAAGAATTACAGAAAATACTATTTTCAATCTCAAAATTGTTAATTTTACTTCCAAATAGATTAATATATTGACAATTACATTCTTTAAAAGAAACACTTTTAAGAAAAGCATCTATAAAACTAACACCAACCAATTTACAATTTTCAAAATCTACTTTACTTAAAAATTGTTTTTCAAATATCTGATTAGATAAATCACAATTTTTAAAATAACAATTAACAAATGAAACATTTACAAGTTTTACGTTATTAAAATCTATGTCATCAAACTCACAGTTTTCAAAAGTTATATCCTCCAATATAAATCTTTCACTAACATTTTGATTAAATTGACAATTTTTAAAATCATTATTATTTAATTTATTCGCAATTTTTAATTCTTTGTTCTTAATTTTATTAAACATACAAAATCCTATATTCTAGAAAAAGTTAACTTCATTTCCATGTTCTTTAATTAAATCTATTAAATCAGTAGCTTTTAACCATAAAGTTGCGGTATTACTATTTGGATGAACACCTATTAAATGATCTTTTTCCAAAAATTCTTTATCTAAGTAATAAATTATTTTTTTCTCATTATCATTAAGTAAACCTAAGGGTGAAACAGAACCAGGTAATAATTTTAATTTATCGTACAAATCATCACTTGAAGCAAAACTTAAAGTTTTAGTATTAAATCTCTCTTTAAAAGCTTTTAAATCAACCTTTTTTTCACCAGCTACTGTTATTAAATAATAATTTCGTTTTTTATTATCTCTTACAAATAAATTTTTGGCATCAGCCTCTGGATGAGGAATATCAACATCTCTTAAATCTTCCATTGAATAAACAGCTTTATGTTCAGTTATTTCATACCAAATTCCTCTGTTTTTAATAAATTCATAAACTTCTTCTTTATTCATAATTTTTCTCCTTTAAATAAATAACATTCAGGCATATGAGAATTAATAATTCCAATTGCTTGTAAATAAGAATAAATTATGGTACTACCAACAAATTTCATACCTCTTTTTATTAATTCAGCTGATATTTTATCAGAAATATCATTTGTTGTTTTATCATACTCATAATATATTTCATCATTTGTATACATCTTAATAAAATTATAAAAGCATCCATACTCATTCACAATATCTCTAAATATTTTTGCATTATTAATGCTTGCCGTTATTTTTAATTTGTTTCTAACAATATCTTTATTTAAGATTAACTCTTCAATTTTATTATTATCATAATTGCAAACTTTTAAAATATCAAAATTATCATAAGCTAATTTAAATGCTTCTCTTTTATTTAAAATGCATTCCCAAGATAATCCTGCTTGAAATGATTCTAAAATTAACATCTCAAACAAATATTGATCATCAGTTCTTAAAACACCCCATTCAGTATCATGATATTTTACATATTTAGGATTATTTAAATTACACCATTTACATCTAATCATTTTATCTCCTTTGGTAAATAATATTTAGTCATATCATTTTCTTCCAATTTACGTAATTTTACCTTATTATAAATTCCACCACCATAGCCAGTAAGATTACCATTTTTCCCAACAACTCTGTGGCATGGAATTATCAAACAGATTGGATTCCATCCTACCGCCCACCAACAGCTTGAGCAGACATTTTAGAAATATTTCTTTTTTTAGCAATTTTTAAGGCAATTTCATTATAGGAAATGGTTTCACCATATTTAATAGATAACATCTCATCAATAACATCTTTTCTAAATGCAGTTAGATTAAGTATTTTATATTTAGGCGTAAATTTAGGTTGATTCCCACTAAAATAAATATCTAACCATTTTATTGTTTCTTCAAATATTGGAAGCATTTTAATTTTATAATTTTCATGATGTCTTACATCATCACGACTATTTAAAAACCATAACCCGGTTAGAAAAACCCCATCACTTTCTAAAATGATTTGATCTACAAAAGAGTTGTACATCCATCTATAAACCACCAATATCACCAGACTAAGAATAACACAAAATTGTAAAAATAACCAACTATTTTACATATTATAAATAAGGAGGTTTTATGGACACAGAATTAACAAATGCAGTTTCTGCTTTAGGTAATTATAATAATATTCCCACTACTGTTACGTCACTTGCTTCTGTTGTTACCCTTATAGAAAAACAACAATAGACAAAATCTTTTTATTAACAAAAATAAAATTCTTTAAATCAGGAAGTTTCAATAATTCTTCTTCTGTAAAATTATTAGAACTAATAGTAACACTGTTAGCATTAAAAGTTCCTGTGATATTACTAACACCATCTTTATACCACGAATAAGTAGGCAAAGTATTAAGATTTAATTCATCACTAAAATTAATAACATTATCAAAAAGATTAATTCTTGAAAAATTAAAGTTAAAAGGTATCCTACTACTAGCATAAATAATATTACCTATTTTATTAAAAAGAACTACTTCATTAGGATTATTAAATATTAAGCCACCATTAGAACTATTAAAATAAATATTATAATTAGAACTTATAATATTATCAAAATTATTAATAACTTTAAAGGTTGCATTTTCATTTAATGTAAAAGTTTTTGTTCCATATGTACCATATGCTAAACCATTATAAACATTAACTTCAAAAAAAGCCCCATTATCAACTACTACATCTAAATCATTTGTACCATAAAATAGTTCTCTTCGTAATGTCTTGATCAAAACAAATATATAAATAATTATTTACACCTTCTAAAACATCCTTTAATTCAGAATAATTACTCACACTAACAGTTACATAATATGACAAACATTAAAAAAGAAACTAATTAAAGTTCTTTTACTCTTCTATAAAATCAAGTACATCTTGATAAATAGTTAAACATTCTTCCTCATTAAGAATTTCATGTCTTAAATCCTTATATAGATTACTTCTAATATTTTTATAACCGATATTGCTTAAAAATACTTTCAAATTATCAAATAATTTATCATTACCAATAACAGGATCATCATATCCTGCAATCATAAATATTTTTAAATCTTTATTCTTACATTCATATAAAGAAGGTTTAAATGCATCTTTTTGTAATTTATATAAATTAATAAATCCATTAGTCGTAAAAACAAAACCACAAAGATCATCATTATTATAACTATCGACATTATTTTTATTTTTAGATAACCAAGCATTCTTATAATTATATCCTTTATTAAAACTATTAAAAGTTAAATAATCAAGAAATTTATCATGTTTTTTAGAATTAAAAACACTAGAAATTTTAGCAAAATTAACTGCAAAAGAAGCAAACTTATTATATGTAGGTGGACCACACAAAATAAGTTTTTTAATTTCATCATCATATTTTTGTATAAATCCTCTAGCTACTAAAGTACCCATACTATGACTAAACAAATAATAATTATCACACTTAAATCTTTGTTTTGCATACTTAACAACATCCAACAAATCATCTATAATATATCTACTATTAGTTGTATAAAAATAACCCAAATCATCTTTTTTCTTAACACTTTCTCCATGTCCCCTATGATCATGAATAACACATACATAGCCTTTATTTGATAAATAATTCATAAAAGGAAAATATCTTTCCTTATGTTCAGCCATACCATGTGAAAATATAATAACTCCCTTTATCTCATCTTTAGGCAATGCATAAGCAAGCTTTATTTTTAAATCATCACTTGATGAACTAATAACGTCAAAAGTCATAAATTATCCTCCAATAATAAAATTATAGCATATCTTTTAATCTAATCCCATTCACTAAAGGATTTAAATCTCTTACTTTAATATTTCCTAACAATGTTGAAGGAACATCTTCTAATTTAATATTTTTAAATATCGAAATATCATTTACTAACTTTTGATTATTACTTTCATTTAAAACATTCCAAATATCATCTTCAGTTAAAGAATATAAATCATCATAAATAATTAAATTATTATTAATAGCCTCTCTAGTAATATCTGCCAGCAATTCCATCATATAATTATCTTCATTAGAATGACACATTTTATCAGCTTCTTCACTAAAATAAAGAGCCTTATTAGCAATACTAATATTCATAAAACCAATTTCTATTTGATTATCGGCTTCAAAAGAGCTCAAATCATTAACCAATTCAAATATATCACTCCTACCAATATTCTTTGTCCATCCTATTGAATTTAAAATAATCCCGTCAAAACGATCAGCACACAATTTAGGTCTTTCATTATCTACTAAACTATATTTTTTAAAATTAATAATATCCATTGGATCAATATTATCTTCCATTAATAGTTTTAAAAGTTCTTTATCATTTAATATTATTTTATCAGTATATTTTTCAGTACTTTCTTGATTTAAATAATCTTTATTCATATAGTCTATAACATGAGAAAAACATGGTGTTGCCACATCATGAAATAAACCAGCTAAAATAGTACTTTTATCGTCAGTAAATTTTAGTAATAATAAAGCAACAGTTAAACTATGATCAAATCTAGTTAATTTTTCCTTAAAATTATAAATATCTTTAGAAGCATAATCCATACCGCAAAAATAACCAATATGTTTAAGCCTATTTAAACAAGGAACATTTAGATATCTTTTTAACCACTCTGGCATTTTCGGTAATAAACTACAATAATAATTATAAAGTTTGTTATCCATCAAAATTCTCCTTTGCTTAACACTTCTTAATCATAACATATGACACTTTATTTGACTACATTCAAACAATAATGATAAAATAAGTATTACAACGAGGTAAAAAATGGAGAATATTGTAGGAGTAATCGATATTGATGGTGTTATGACAAATCTTGACTTTATGAAATTAAAAAATTTCAGTTCTGTTATTTTAAACTTAGGACACCAACATACAATTAACAATAAAATATTAAATGAATTATTATTTAGATTATGTTTAGTAGTTACTAAAAATTGTCGTCTAAGACCCGATGTCAAAGAAGTAATCACGGCCATTAAAAATAGTGGTATTAAAATATATATAGTCACAAAAAGACCTTTTGCCACAACAGATAGTAAAGAAGGTCAAATAATTAGAAATATAACAGAAACCCTTCTTAATGAGGCTGAAATTCCTTATGATGGTCTTTACTTTGCCGATGGAGACAAAGTAGATGAATGTTTAGATTTAGAAGCAAATTTCATAATTGAAGACAATCCTAAAACTGTAAATACACTTGCTAAACATACAAAAGTAATTTTATTTAATACCCCATATAATCGTGGTATTGAAAATGAAAACATTTATAGAGTATCATCTTGGCTCGATGCATATGATACTATTATGAAATTATTTCCACCAAAAGAAAGGATTTTAAAATTAAATGAAGAGAACTAAATTAAAAGATCGAATTTTACCTTCCTATACTAAAGGCGAAGAAATAATGAATATGGTAAGTCATATTGTTGGTGGCGCCATTGGTATCGCATCATTAGTACTTTGTGTTATTTTTGCAGCTATTCATAAAGATGGTTACGCTATTGCATCAGCTATCGTATATGGTTTATCAGTTATCTTATTATTTACTATCTCAAGTATATATCATGGATTAAAACCTAAAAAAGCAAAACTAGTATTTCAAGTGATTGATCATTGTACTATCTATGTCTTAATAGCTGGAACTTATACACCAGTTCTTCTATGTGCATTAAGAAAAATAAATCCTACTCTTGCTTGGATATTGTTTGGAGTAATTTGGGCATTAGCTGCCTTAGGAATCACTCTAAATGCTATTGATTTAAAAAAATATCGAATATTCTCAATGATCAGTTATTTACTTATGGGATGGTGTATTATCATTACTGGTCCCGATACCTTTAATGCATTAAATATCACTGGAACACTTTTATTAATATTTGGAGGTATCGCCTACTCAATCGGAGCAATCCTTTATATGATAGGAGCTAAAAAGAAATATTTTCACTTCATATTTCATATATTTGTAGATATTGGTGCCCTACTTCATTTCTTATGTATTTTACTTTATGTAATATAAAAAGACATCTCAATGTCTTTTTATTTTCTTCTATTTCTAACACTCGATTTAACACTAGTTTTAGTTAAAGAAATATGTTTAAGTTCATTAGCAATCAATCTAATTTTTCTCATAAAATATTCTCTTTCTTTAGGTGAAAGAAATTTCTCAAACTTATTAAGAAAAACATTTCTTTCTCTTTCAAGTTCTCCAAGTAACAAAGTAGCATTATCACTATCTGGATCATTTTCAATAAAAGCCACAATATTATAAATAAATTTATTAAAATTAGGTTCATATTTATATCTAATATATTTATCTTTAAGCATTTGATTTGCTAATAAAACATTAACTTTATCAATATTTACTGGATAACCAACATATTCAATGTATCCATCAACCTTACATTTACTTTTACCTTTAACTAAAACATACATAATTTATTCCCCCAACAAATCATTTCTTTTTTCTTTAGTAACCCTTATTCTTTCATTTTGACGATATTCATCTATTTTTTTATGATCACCAGATAAAAGAATATCTGGCACTTTCATTCCTCTATATTCACTTGGCTTCGTGTAAACAGGATAATCAAGCAAATTATCACTAAAACTTTCACTAGTTAAACTATCGTCAGTAATAACCCCATCTAATAATCTAACCACACTATCAGTAATCATCATTGCTGGTAACTCTCCACCAGTTAAAACAAAATCACCAATTGAAATAATTTCATCTGCTAAAGATTTTATTCTTTCATCAAATCCTTCATAATGACCACAGATAATAATAATATGCTTTTTATTTTTTAATTCCAAAGCTTTTTTTTGATTATAAGTTTTTCCAGTTGGACACATTAATAAAATATAAGATTCATCAGTTCTAAGATCATCAATTGCTTCAAATATTGGTTCACATCTAAGAACCATTCCAGCTCCTCCCCCATAAGGAGTATCATCAACCATCTTATTATTTAATTTAGAATAATCTCTAAAATTTACAACTTCAATTTCAACTTTACCACTATTAATTGCTCTCTTAATAATAGATTCATTTAAAAATCCATCAAACATTCCTGGAAATAAAGACAATATTGTAATTTTCATAAGCACCTCTATAAAATCAAACTACCTATGTTTTTGCCATAAATAATTTTATTTTGTTTATCAACCTTTATTATAAAATCACCCTTTAAAGGAATATAAAACTTATTATTAACTTTAATTACTGGATTAATCTTATTATCATCATAATCAGTAACCACGCCATATTCATTATTATCTTCTTTAACCGTAAATCCAACTAAATCACTTATTAAATAATCAGTATCACCCAAGTTTAAATCGGCTTTATTTAAAAAAACATCATATCCTATTAAATGTTCAACTAAATTAATATCTTTTAAATTATCAATCTCTACTAAGTAATTATTTTTATGGATTCTTACTCCACTTATTTCATAAATCTTATTATTGATCATAATTTTATTTTTAAACTTAAAAGCCCTATCAGCCATCTCAAAATGACTAACAATTTTTAATTCACCTTTAATTCCAAAAGTATTTACAATTTTTCCAACATTTATATATTCCATACTCATATCACCCAACTTTTTACATTATATAGATAAACAAATCTAAAAAATATTATATAATAAAACAAAAGTAGATACAATATCTACTTATTAAACTTTAAATTAAGAAAATTATCTGCAATTAAATTATCAAACACATCTTTATATATTTCATACTTATCATTTGAATTAATTAAAAACCCTAAAACAATATCTCCCATATCTCTAAGATTCTTAACTTTAATCTTATCAAAATATTCAATATTATAACTCTTGAAATCAGTCTTATTAAAATAAAAACCTAAACTAATACTTTTCCTTTTAGTTATAACTTCACCAACTATATATCCAGGTCTATTTTTATTAAACCAATTTATTATTTTGGGATTAATACTAATAATTGCAAATTTACCTTGGTACTTATCCAAAATTTCGAACAAATTATTATGTTTAGTATGTACTCTCGGTTCAATAATGATACCTACTTTTCCTTTAATTAACTCTAATACTTCTTCTAAAAGAGGAATATGATAAAAAGAAACATAGCACAATTCTTCATAAGTCATCTCTTCTACTTTATCCTTTGAATTATGAATTCTTTCAAAAACATCAGTTTTACAAACAACAAATTGATGATCCTTAGTTTCAATTACCTCAAAGTAAACATTATTTTTTCTTTTAATGGCCACCTTAAAAGCTTCTAAAGTATTCTCATATACATTTTTATTATCATAAATGCCTTGATATGCAAAAATTCCTTTTTTCAAAAAATCTAAATCTTTCATTTACTTTCTCCTAATTCATACATTAAAATACTTGCAGAAACGCCAGCATTTAAGCTTTCACACTTATCATTCATTTTAATGTATAAATTTTTGTCACATATTTCTCTAATAGAATTACTCATACCTCTAGCTTCACTACCTATAACCAGTACATGTTTTTCTTTTTCATAA
The DNA here is from genome assembly GCA_934086935.1 of uncultured Bacilli bacterium. Lineage (GTDB taxonomy): Bacteria > Bacillota_I > Bacilli_A > RF39 > UBA660 > CAG-533. Next base: position 24,838 of record CAKOIQ010000007.1, on the reverse strand, counting down.
GCAGGATTTTCACCATTTACAACATCTGTTCCATAGACTTTATATCCATCTTCTTTTAATTTTAAAAGTACACTAAATAAGTCACAAGTAACAACATTAATATTAAAAAGCATTCCTTCACTAGCTCTTACTACTTTGCTGTTGTATACGTCTACACACTCTTCACTAAGTAAAATAGTATCATAATTAAATGCCACTGCCGATCTAATAATAGTTCCCAAATTTCCTGGATCTTTAATATTATCTAAAGCAACAACATTACCTTCTATTTTATTATCACAGTTAATATAACATATAGCTAAAACCTTAGGATAATTATTTAAATCACTAATCTTTTTTAAAATGTCTCCTGTAACATAAGTAACATCCCCATAAATATTTTCTTCTCCTTTTAAGAGTAATATTTCTTTAACAATATTTTTCTTTAAGGCTTCTTCTACTAAATGTTCACCTGCAGCAATAAACAGTTTTTCACTTTTACGATATTTTTTATCATTTAATTTAGTATAATATTTAACTTTTTCATTATTTAACGATTCAATCATTAGTAATTTAATTCCTTTCGTGCTTGTTTGTAATACGGATAAAAACTAGCAACATATTTCCAAAAACTATGGCTATGATCCATATACTTAAAATGACACAGTTCATGAACTATAACATAATCAATTAAACTAACATCCTTAGTAATAAGTTCAGTATTTAATGTTACAGTCATACTTCTTTTATTACAAACTCCCCATTTAGTAGTCATTTTTCTTATTTTTAATCTAAATTCTGGCAAATCTTTAAAATTAATTCTGATTTGATTTAATCTAAAATTAAACACATCAAAAGCTAAGGAATAAATATAATCTTTAGCTTGTTCATTACTACTAGCATAAATAAAATCATTATCTATATAAGGTTTGCCATAATATTCTATTAGTTTAAGTTCATTACCTAAATAAATTAATTTATTATTATTAGCCACCCTATTACTCACTCTATTAAGCATTCTAGTAATGCTATCTTTATTTTCTTCTAATAGATTTTTAACATAATTTTGACTAACAAATTTATTACATGTCACATGAATAATATTATCTTCCTTAACTCTAAAATAAATGTTTTTTATTTTTTTATATTCGATTACATAAGGAACCCATGCATCATTAATGAATATCTTATTTTCCACTATAGATTTCATACCATTTCTTTAATTTAGATATCCCACTATTAGTTAATTCTTTAATAATATCCCAAGTAATATTTAAACTCTTTTTAAGTGATTGAAAATCTTCCTTAGCTTGATCACACACTTCATCATTATTATCACAATACTTAGTTGTGTATTCTAAATAAAGTTCAATTAATTTACTCTTAGCATTCTTGTAACTTTCAGATAATCCTTCTTTATATTGAGGATAATATTTTTCAATAATTTCATCAACTTTTAAGGCAATTCCAATAACTTTTAATTTAGCACTGGCAGTTAAATCCTCAAAATAAACCCCATTAATTGGCTTATTATAAAAAATAAAATCAACAATAGTTATAAAATAATTTTTAGCTTTATCTCCAAAAGAGATATCACTTTTATAAGTATCAATTAAATTATAATCGTTCTCCAAAGAATTCAACAAAGATTCTTTATTTTCCACACTAGACTTAGTTGTAGTTGTTATTTCTAAATTAGGATTAGTAGTTACAGTCACAATTTTAGTTGTAGTTTCACTAGTTATTTCCTTAGTAGTACTTTTATTTTCTTTAATAACTGTAACATTTTTCACTTTAGCTCTAGGAGGATAAGTTTCTTGGATATTATTTTCACAAACAACTTTAACAATATCTCCAACTTTAAAATCATCTGCATCGATTTCAATTAAATCACTATCAATATTAGTAGCATCTTTATCTAATACTTCCAATATTGCATAACCATTAAAAACTTCTCTAACTTCACCATAAAATTCTATATTTTCTTTACTTTTAAAAGAAAAATAAACACAGACAGCTGCCAAAATAATAATAACAAAAACACACGTAATAAAACCAACTACATCTTTTTTCATTCTTTTTCACCTCTATTAGTGAATTTAATGATTATAGGAGTTCCCGTCAAATCAAAGTTTTCTCTAATTTGATTTTCTAAATATCTTTCATAACTAAAATGAACTAACTTTTTATTATTAACCGAAAATTCAAATTTAGGCGGTCTTGTATCACATTGATTAACAAAATATATCTTAAGTCTTTTACCCTTATATGAAGGAGGTTCATGAATCGCAACTGCTTCTCTAATAACATCATTTAATACACTAGTTTTAACTTCTCTAGTTGTATTTTCATAAGCTTTTAATATTTCTGGCATTAAAGTATGTATTCTAGCTTTAGTTTTAGATGATAAGAAAACAATATTAGCATAAGGCATAAATTGAAAATTATTTCTAATATCAGTAGTCCATTTTTTAATTGCACTATCTTTATCTTCAATTAAATCCCACTTATTAACTACAATAACTATAGCTTTACCAGCTTCTAAAGCATATGAAGCAATATGTTTATCATGTTCAATAATACCCTCTTCCGCATTAATAACAAGTACACAGACATCAGATCTATCAATAGCTTTTAAACTTCTAATAAGACTATATTTCTCAATATTTTCATATATCTTACCTTTTTTACGCATTCCAGCTGTATCAATAACAATATAATCATTTTTATCATAAGTAAATCTAGTATCAACTGCATCCCTAGTAGTTCCAGCAACATCAGATACAATAACCCTTTCTTCATTAAGTAAAGCATTAATTAAAGAACTTTTCCCAACATTAGGTCTACCTATAATTGAAAATTTTAATATTGCATCATCTTCTTCAGTAGTATAAGCATTAAAATCACTAGTAATTTCATCTAATAACTCATCAATACCTCTTTTATGTTCAGCACTAACTGCAATATATTTATCAAATCCTAACTCGTAATAATTATAAATATTATCTTCATGTTTAGAATCATCTAACTTATTAACTGCAACAATAACTTTCTTATTAGTTCTTTGAAGCATTTTAGCAATAAGTAAATCATTACTAGTTAAATTAGTTTTTCCATCAATCACAAAAACAATAACATCACTTTCATCAATCGCAAGTTCGGCTTGCATTTTAATATTTTCATTAAAATCTTCTTTAGCTAAATCAATTCCACCAGTATCAATTAAATGAAAACTTTTATCTTTATAATTACAAATACCATATAAACGATCTCTAGTTACGCCAGGCATATCATCAATAATAGCTTTCTTTTCATTAATTAATCTATTAAATAAAGTACTTTTACCAGTATTTGGTCTTCCAATTAAACATACAGTTTTTCTCATAAACTTCACCCCTTAGGCACCCCTAATTTTACCATAAAAAAGCCTAAAATACAAATAAAATCCAAAAGAAAAAAGGCTTTTAGCCTTAACATTTTTTACTACTACTGTTATCATCATACAAAATAGATTTACCAGCATTATAACATGCATCTAAAGCATCAACACTTTTATTAAGAGAATTATAAGTAACAATTATATAAGCAGCGTCTAAATTAGATTTATCTACCGGATTCTGAACATGTTCAATTCCATTATCATCCTTATAATCAAAATCAATCTGACCTAATGTAGCTAGCTTCATAAAAGTCATTTGACAAGTAGTAACGTTATCACTTGAAGTTGTACAATTATCTAATTCATTTGAAGTAAAAGCACTTTTATTGTCTTGAAGCCAAAGAATAGCACCTTGCATTGCAAGTTGTGTTTTAGTTTTAAGCATTTTAATTTTTGCTTTTTCACTAACACTTGTTGCCGCAGGTACTGCAATAGTAACAAGTAACCCTAAAATAACCAAAACCGCAAGTAACTCAACTAACGTAAAACCCTTTTTATTCATTTGCTTCATTCAACCTTTCTTCAATTAAATCGTATATCTCATCTCTACCTTTTTTAGTTACACTAGAAAAATATACAATTTTATCATTTTCCTTAAGTTCTAAAGTAGAAGCAAGCGTTTTTAAAGTTTTATCTCTATTACTAGTTTTAACCTTATCATATTTAGTTGCAACAATTAATACGGGAATATTATAATATTTTAAATAATTATACATTAATACGTCATTTTCTGTAGGTTTAATTCTTGCATCAATAAGCATAAACACCAACGATAAATTAGCCCTTGTTTTAAGATACTCTTCTATCATTAAACCAAATTTTTTCTGTGTTACTTTATCAACACTTGCATACCCATAACCAGGTACATCAACAAGATAAAAACTATCATTGCATAAATAAAAATTCAAAGTTTGTGTTTTACCTGGAGTTGCACTAGTCCTAGCATAATTTTTTCTTCCTATTAAAGTATTAATAAAACTGCTTTTTCCTACGTTACTTCTACCCACTAATAAGAACTCTTTCTTATTATCTGTTGGATACTGACTTGTTCTTACCGCAATAACACTTAAATTACTCGATTCAATTTTCATAATATCACTCTCAAATTTATTATATAAAAAACGTTAAAGAAATGCAAACAATATATTATATATATAGAAAAAACTATGGATATAAAGTATAATTGTTATAGGTGGTGAATTTTGTTATATCCAAATAAAATTAAAAAAGAAAACAATCATGTTTCTGTTTCTCATGCTAATCGTGGTATGGATTTAGAAAAACTTATAAATGACGCTAATAACTTTTATTTAAATAATAATATTGCAGTTATTTATAAAAAGCCTACTCCAATAACAATTAGTAAAGTCGATTACTCAAAAGGTAATCCAGAGGTAACAAAAGGATTGTTTAATCAAAAATCCACTTTAGACTATGTTGGACTATATAAAGGTAAGTATTTAGATTTTGATGCAAAAAAAACTTTAAATAAAACCTCATTTCCTCTTTCTAACATTCATTATCATCAAATTAAACACATAGAAAGAATTATTAATCATCAAGGAATTGCATTTTTAATAATAGAAATGAATAATAAAGTATATATTTTAAAAGGCGAAACTCTTTTAGATTTTATTAAAAATGATCAAAGAAAAAGTATCCCTTATTCCTACATAGAAAAAAATGGCTATTTAATTAATTTTAAATATAATCCTATTTTAGATTATATTGAAGTAGTAGAAAAAATATATTTTAAAGAAGGTGCTTTATGAAAAAAATAAAAATAAAAGCAAAGAAGAAAAAAAATAATGAAAAGAAAAGTAATTCAAACTTTTCAAATTTTAAAAATAAATGGAAAAAAGGAAATATAGCTGAGAAAATATTAGTTATAGTGATGTTTATCCTGGTGGGAATATTCATTTTAGGAATATCTTTCCTTGCCTATATTGTAATCAAGGCTCCAGAATTCGATGTTGAAAGTCTTTATACAAAAGAAGCTTCAATTATTTATGATTCAGCTGGAAATGAAATAGCAAGACTAGGAACCGAAAATAGACAACGCGTTTCATATGATGATATACCAGAAGTGTTTGTTGATGCTTTAGTTGCAACTGAAGATTCAAGATTTTTCCAACACAACGGCGTTGACCTAGCGCGTTTCTTAAAAGCAACAATTGGTCAGTTACTCGGTAGTTCTGGTGCCGGTGGTGCTTCAACTCTAACTATGCAAATTGTTAAACAAAGAATTACAAGTTCTGAATCAAGTGGAATTGAAGGAATCATTAGAAAATTTACCGACATGTATATTTCAGTATTCAAAATTGAAAAAAAATACACTAAAGAACAAATTATTGAATACTATGTTAACATTCCAGGATTAGGAAGTAATACATTTGGTATTCAACAAGCAAGTGAAAAATATTTTGATAAATCAATAAGTGAAGTTAGTCTTCCCGAGGCAGCATTACTTGCTGGATTATTCCAAGCACCAAGTGCATACAACCCATATAACTATCCAGAAAAAGCTGAGCAAAGAAGAAATCAAGTACTTAACCTAATGCAAAGACATGGTTACATTACTAAAGAAGAATGTGAAAATGCTAAAAAGATTTCTGTAAAATCACTTCTTGCCAACAAGGGAACAGCTAATAATCCAAATCAAGGATTTATTAATACAGTCATTGACGAAGTAGAAAGCCGTACTGGTAAAAATCCTTATCTAGTATCAATGAAAATATATTCAACAATGGTACAAGAAAAACAAGATGTAATAAATGATATTTACAATGGCAAAACATATAAATGGCCAAATGACTACTTACAAGCTGGTATTGTAGTAACCGACGTTAAAACTGGTGCCATGGTAGCTGTAGGAGCTAGTCGTAAAAAAGGTGAAAGAACATATAACTATGCCACAGATATTAAAGTTCATCCAGGTTCTGCTGCTAAACCAATATTTGATTACGGTCCTGCCATCGAATATTTAAATTGGTCAACTGGACAAATGATAATCGATGATGAATATACATATAGTAATGGTATTAAAATTAAAAACTGGGATAATGGATATAAAGGAATTATGACAATAAGAACTGCACTTGCTAGTTCAAGAAATATTCCAGCTCTTGAAGCATTTCAAGCAGTCCCACAAGATAAAATAGATAAATTTGCCACAGGCTTAGGTATTACACCTCAATATGACAGTGATCATTATATAAATGAATCGCATAGTATTGGTGGTTTTGAAGGAACAAATCCAAAACAAATGTCAGCCGCTTATGGTACGTTTGCTAGAGGTGGCGTTTATATTGAACCATACTCAATTACTAAAATTGAATTTGTTGAATCTGGAGAAGTTTATACAGTAACTCCAGAAAAAAGAACAGTAATGTCAGAAGCAACCGCTTATATGATCACAATGATATTAAAAACGGCAGTAACTGATAGATATGTAACAGCTGGTTCAAAATCAGGTACAGACATTTGTTCAAAGACCGGTACATCAACCGTAGATGCTAGTGTAAAAAAAGCTAACGGCATTACAAAAGCAATAATCGGTAACTCATGGCAAGTAACCTACTCCCCTGATTATGTTTATGCAATATGGGTCGGAGTTGACAAAATAACTCCAACTCAGTATCTAACAAGGTCAATGGGTGGTAGTGCTAAAAAAGCCATGACAAAACTGCTTACAAGTAAAATAAATAATAGCAATTCAAAATTCAAACAACCGTCAACCGTAACTACAGCAACAGTAGAATTAGAAACAAATCCACTTCAACTTGCATCAGATTATACACCAAGCAATTTAAAGAGTGTTGAATACTTTAAAGTTAAAACAGTACCAGAAGAAGTAAGTACAAGATTCAGTCAATTAAGTAATCCAACTAATCTTAAAGTTAGTGTTACACCAGTTCTAAACCATGCTGAACTTACTTGGACTGCAATTCCAACCCCAGATGCAATTAATGAAAGTTATTTAAAAGAATACTTTAATAATGGTTACAGTGTATGGGCTGATAAATATTATCAAAAAAGATTAGATTACAATAAAGCAAATATTGGTTCAATCGGTTACCACGTTTATGTAAATAATGGTAATGGCTATACAGATTTAGGATTTACTACAAAAACATCTTATACATATACTGGCACAGTAACAAATAATACTAAATTCATGGTAAGATCAAGTTATTCAAAATTTAAATCTAATCGAAGCTCTGGTGTAGAAATATCTGTTAGTTCAGCAACTAATTCAGATACTCCATCATCAGAATGGACTGCTACCTTAAACGGTTCAGCAAAAATGACTGTAGCAGCATTCTATAATTTATATAATAACAACAAATTAATAAATGTCACAGCTGGTGGTAAAACTGTTGATGCCAAGGTAACAACTACATGTTACGATTCAGATGATGATGAAATAAGTTGCAAAACATTAGATTGCAAACAGTCATATAACATTCAACATACAGTTAGTTATAATAATCAATCTAAAACTATTAATCGTACATTAATACCAGGGTGTTAAAAAAATATCAGATTATTCTGATATTTTTTTACACTCTTTTTTAAATAAACATTTATCACATTTTGGATTTTTAGCAGTACAATGATATCTTCCAAACAAAAGAATCTGATCACCAACTCTATTCCACTTTTCTTTTGGAATTATTTCTTTTAATTTATTTTCTATTTTGATTGGTGAATCATTAACATTTGCCAGTCCCAATCTATTAGAAACTCTTATTACATGTGTATCTACCGGAATACATGGTTCGTTATAAATTTCTTTTAAAACAACATTACATGTCTTATGCCCCACACCAGGAAGAGATTCAAGATAACTTCTATTATTAGGAACAATACCATTATAATCAGCAATTAATCGATTTGCAATTTTAATAATGTATTCACTTTTTTTATGAAAAGATCCACAAGGACGAATAATATTTTCAATGTCATGTATATTAGCTTTAGATAATGAATATAAATCATACTTACTAAATAGTTCATTAGTAACAATATTTACCCTTTTATCAGTGCATTGAGCACTTAAAACTGTGGCAATTAAAAGTTCATAATCCTTAGTATAATTTAATTCACATCTGACATTCGGAACATAGTAATCTAAATTATTAAATAAATTATTCATCATCTTCTAACCAGTTATAATCAAATAAAATCTTTTCTTCATTTCTGGCTTTAGTTTGATTATCCTTCTTTTCCAAAAAATTATTAACGTCCTTCATTGTTTTGAATCCTTTTTTACTCCATTCAATTAAAATTCTATCTATATATCTTAAGCTAGAAACACCATTGTAAGTAGCTTCTTTCAAGGCTCCAAGAATCAATTCTTCTGACAATTGATTAGATAACCAACCATTAATAATTTCAAATTCCATAGGAGATAAAGTTCTACCAAATTCTTTTTCAAAAACTTCAAAAATATTCTTCTCAGATTTTTTCTTGATATCTGAGTTAATATCACTAACCATTGCTCTATAAACATTAGATAAATCAATAGTTTCTTTAATTTTATCCTTAACACTAATAACCCTTGTAGATATTAATCCTTTAATAGTTAAAGCCTTAAATGATTGCAAAATAATGTTATTTTCCATAAAAGTAACATTATGAATGTCATTAACATCCAAAACAGGAGCATCTTGATTTATAAAATAAATAAGTAACATAAATTCATTTACATTTAAATCAAAATCTTTTACTATTTTAAAAAGTAATTTTTTAAGACTATAATCTTTTTCTTTAATTAAACCTTCTAAAATATTGTTACTCATTTTACATCACTCCCATTTACGTTGTATATATTTTATAAGTACATCCTTATCATTTAATAAACTACCATTAAGAACATTGATAACTAAATCATTAAAAATGTCTTTAATTTTATTAGATGGTTCAATCTTTAATATCTCAATAATATCATGAGAATTAATCACTAAATCTTTTTGTGAATATATTGGCAATTTTTTATATCTAACATTTAATTCTTCTTTAGAATAATTGAGGACATCTGCCGCAACACTACAAATATATAACCCATAAGTATATAAATCATAATCAGTAATATTTCCTTGTATTAAAAGTTTTCTTATTTTTTTAATACTTTCTCTACTATTTCTAGTAAAAGGATATCTCTCATCATATGTAATTTGTGCCCATATTCCTAATATATCCGGTACAACAACTATATTATCATAATTTATCTTTAGTGTATCTAGTAAATCCAATTTTTTTAAAAGATTAAGCCCATTTAGTGCATTCCTTGAAGAAAACATTTTATCTAGTTCTTCTTTTTTTCTTGTAAAGCTTAAAGAATCAATTAAACTTTTGTTACTTTTAATAAATAAAATAATTTTACTATCTAATTTAAAATCTAATACTGCAGCAAATCGAATTGCTCTTAATATTCTTAAAGGATCTTCTGTTAATTTAGTATTCGTATTACCTATAACTCTAATAGTTTTATCTTTAATATCATTTAAACCATTCAAGTAATCAAATATCTGTCCACTGCTACTCATACACAAAGAATTAATAGTAAAATCTCTTCTTTGAATATCTAATATTAAATTACTTGTGTATTCAATACTTTGTGGTCTTCTATTTTCATATGAAGATTCTTTTCGATATGTTGTAATATCATAATTATAAACCCCATCATTTAAACTAATAGAGCCATAATTTTCAGTTTCTTTTTTTACATTAAAAATCTTAATGATATCTTTAGGCAAAGCATTAGTACATATATCAACATCAGTAGTATTAATGCCTAAAATATTATCTCTAACAAATCCACCTACAACATAAGCCTCAAACCCACTATTTTCGATTTTTTTTAATACTTTTTCTATATTAGAGTTCATTTAATACACCCTATTAAGTATACCAAATAATAGTAACTTTGTGAACTAACATTTATTCTTATATATACTTCTTTTTAATGAAGAACCAATGGTTCTACCTAATTCAAGTAAAGTAGCAATAAGTCTACTTATCGCATTAATAATAGTACCATTTATTCCACCAGTTATTTTAGATAATTCCTCGTTACTCATTAATTACATTTCAATGGACGTATATATCCATCAATAATGCCAATTAATAAAGTAAGAAAAGATCCAATAACAAGTCCTACAGTCCATTTAATAGCTCCACCATTAACTAGATTCAATTCTTTATTAGTAAGCATTATTTACTCCTTCCTATCAGTTAAATTAATTATTTTATCAAAAGGATATTTTTCATAAAAATGACTTATATAAATAATAGTTTTATTTTTAAAATATCCGTTAATATTATTAATAATTTTCATTCTTGAATATTTACTTATTTCACTTAAAGCTTCATCTAAAAGTAAAATATTAAAATCTCTATATAATGATCTTGCTAAAATAATTTTTTGTTTTTCACCACCACTAATATTGTCTCTTAACAATATATTATAATTGTAGTTTTTATTTTTAATAAAATCATTTAAATCAACTAAATCTAAAATCAATTTAAATTTATATTCATCATAATCATTATCCAAAATAATATTATTTAAAAAAGTATCAATAAATATATCATTATCTTGAGATACATAAGATACTACATTGCCTAAATCATTATATTTAATTTTTCTTATATTATTTTTTCCAATAAATATATCGCCTTTATAATTATCAATATTTTTAACAATTAAGTTAAATAAAGTACTTTTACCACTACCATTTTCACCTAGTAATAAAACTTTTTCACCCATCTTTATATTTAAGTTAAATTTATCATATATCTTCTTATTACCAATGATATAAGATAGTTGATTAACATATATATCAAAATTATTAATTTTTAAAGGCTTTAAAAAGCATTTATCTTCAAGATAGTAAATAGCATTAATCCTTGATAAAACATTTTTAAAATAAATAAAACTTGGTAATAAAGAATAGTAATAACTAACACTCTCATAAAAATAATTTAAAAAAATATAAATCATAAAAATATTAGAGATTGAATATTTATTAAAAATTAATAAAACAAAAGAAATAACAAAAAGCATTAAATTATAAACATTCAGAATCAAATTAAAGATATTAATCTTACACTCCAAATTAAAATAATTATTATAATTATTTATTGAAGAATCACTAATCTTATTTAAAAATAAATCTTCTTTACGAATATTCTTAATAATTTTAATTTTATTGATATACTCAATATTTAAATTCATAAAATCATTTTCACCATCAATAACATCATAGTAATATTTATTATATTTTTTACTTAATAAATATCCCACGAATAACAATAGTATAGTAATAAAAATAATATAAAAACTTAAATAATAATTATAAAAGAACAATATTATTATGGTTCCTAACAAGAATATCAAATAAAGGAGCATATTAACTAATTCTTTTCCAAAAAAATCTTTAAAACTATTAATATCATTTATTCGGGAAATAATATCCCCAGAATTCTTTAACTGAATATATTTAAAGGGTAACTTAAAATAATGTTTAAGATAACCATAAATTATTTTAGTATTAACATTAAAATTCAAGTAAGCCAAATAATAATTTTTCATATAATCTAAAACTATTTTAAACGATGAAAGAAGAACATAAAAAGATAATAACAAAAAATAATAATTATTTATTAATGACTTTAAAATATAAATACTAATATAGCTGGAAAAAACAAATAATATACTAATTAAAACTATTGATATAATAGTTTTAATATTTTCTTTAAATAAAGAATATAAATAATTTAAAAAATAATTATTTTTCTTGTATTTAACTATATTATTTATCGGGGTCAATCTTAAAACATTACCCGAAAATATATTGTTAAAATCATTTATATTAATTTTTATTAAACCTTTAGCCGGATCCATACATAAATAATAATTATCATGTATTTCGTATACTACAATAAAATGATTAAAACCATTTATTTTTACCTGAATAATACACGGTAAATTATTATTATTAATATTACCTTTAAACCCAATAACGTCAAAACCATATTTTAATGCTGCATTTTTAAGGTTTAAAAACGTTGTTCCATTTCTAGTTGTCAAAGTATCATACTTAATTATTTCTAAAGGCACAAAGCCTTTAAAATATGAAATAATAGAATATAAACAGCAAGCACCACAATCAGCTTCATCATCTTGTCTTATAATAATCTTATTCATCATTTTTCACCCTTCACTATTTCTTTTAACTAAAAAACAAATATTTCCTTTAAAAAAAATAAAATTGTGGAAAAGAAAAAGAATCTGTAATTTTTATTACAAATTCTTTCTTTTCGAAAAATCTTTTTTTAGTTTATATAATCTTTTAACAACCCTATCATTATTAATAAGATAAGGATAAGCATATATTAATCTCATTTTAATCTTATTAAGTTTAATATTTTTATTTTTAACATATTCATTTAAAATAAGATCCATATAATTAGCAATATCACAAATCCTCTTAGCTTCAAAAAAACTAAAAATAAAATCAATTAAAATAATAAACATCAAACAAATACAAATATATTTCAAATATAACATATCAATATATCTAATTACATAATTTAATAAAGGATTAAAAACATAAATAATAATTAGGCTAAGAAAACCATCTAAAATATTTTTATTAATACAAATTCTTCCGTTAATATTATATTTATAACCACTATAATCCCAAAATTTACATTTAAAAATCTTTTCGAATAAATAACTAACATAATATTCAATCAAACATGAAATAATGGTTCCAAAAACAAATATAACAAAGGGATCATTATAATAACCATTTAATAAATAAATAATAATCAAAGAATAAATTCCGCTCATCAAACAATAAGGTCCATGTAAAAAACCAGGATTAACCCATTTTTTAAAAATAACCCTCTGATAAAAAACTTCATATATATATCCTAATAAAGAATAAATGATTAAAAACATTAAGTAAATATATAACTGTCTCATATTAACCTCATATTAAATATACTATTTTATCTAAAAATAATCAACTTTCAAACAAAATAAAAAGGAAATAAAGTAAAAATGTTTAATATAAATATTAAGTAAGCCAAATTAGAAAGGAACAAATGAGATTAAGATATATTTTTAGATTAATGTTTAATATTCTTAGATGGATTATATAGTAATAAAATAAAACTAATTTAATATAATTTAATAATTGGAGGATATATGATAAACAAACAAAAATTATGGTTTTTAACTTTATTTAGTCTTATTTTAGTATTATCAGTATATTATGTTGCTATGCCTGAAGCATCTTTATCTTCACTTATTGAATCTGAAAAAACTCGTAGTGAAAAAACAAATACTAAAATTGATGAAAATGATTCACTAGCTACTCTAAGGATTGAAGATGATGAAGCAGTTCTAAAAGAAATGAATGAATTAGAATCAAAATTAATTGATAAGAATTCAAATGCTGAAGAAAAAAGTAATGCTTATGAAAAGATTCAAAATATTAACTATAATAAAGGTAAAGAAGAAGCTCTTGAAAAGTTAATACTAGATACTCATAATATTAAAAGCTTTATTAAAATAAAAGATGATCAAATAACAGTTACCCTTTCTTCTAAAAAATCATCCTATAAAGAAGCTAATAATATTATAAGGACTATTCAAAAAGAATTTAAAGAGAAAAAATATATCACTGTTAAATATCAATAAAATACTTATTTCCTCACTAAAATGTTTCTTTTTCATAAAATATCAGTGAAGATACTGAAAGTGAGGTAAAAATGCAAAAAAGTATACTTACTAATAGAGAAAAAGAAATATTTGAACTATTAGTACTTAACAAAAGTACAAATGAAATTAGCGATTATCTTGGTATTAGTCAAAAAACAGTTAGAAATCACATTTCCAATGTGATGCAAAAATTAAACGTTAAAAATCGTTCAAATGCAATATTAGAATTAATTAAATTAGGTGAAATTTCATTATAAGTCGTTTTAAACGACTTTTTTTAATACAATCAGAATATATTTAATTGGAGGTAAAATGTTAAAAAATAAGCTTAAAAAAAGGCTATTTCTAATCATATCAAGCCTATTTATAATATTAATGGTCTGGATATTTCCAACCAAAGAAAAAACAAACAAAATAAACGAAAAAATAACAAACAAACCAGAATCAATAATATATTTATTAGATAATAACAACTATATTGGTCGAGTTTCAATATATTTAGATGAACAAGAAAAGGAAAAACAAATAAAAGAAATCATAAAATATCTAACAATAAAAAGTGATAAATCAAACTATATTAAAGAAGGATTTAAACCAATTATACCCCAAAACACAAAATTACTCTCTTTAAGTATTGATAAAGACCTAGTAAAATTAAACTTTAGTAAAGATTTTCTTAACATCGATCAACTGGAAGAAGAAAAATTAATTAGTTCCATAATCTATTCTATAACCAGCATAAAAGACATCAATAAAATATCTATTTACATCGAAGGAAATATTTTAACAAAATTACCTAATAGTGGTAAATACATTGATCCTGTATTAGATAGAACTTACGGAATCAATCATATATATGATTTTACCAGTATAAAAGGAACAAATAAAACTACAATCTATTATTTGTCAAAATACAATGATTATTACTACTATGTTCCTGTAACCATTGTAAATAATGAAAATAAAGACAAGATTGAAATAATCATTGAAGAACTTGCCTCAAAATCTGTTTATCAAACTGGATTAATAAGTTATTTAAAAGATATTCAAAAAATGAGTCATGAACAAACAGAAGATACAATTTTAATAAATTTAAATTCTGAATTATTTAATCGATTAAATAATAATCAAATAGAAAATATAGTTTACTCCATAAATTTATCCATTAAAGAAAATTATAAAGTTAATAAAGTCATTTATAACATTAATAATTCTTATAAAACTTATTCCATATAAAAAGAATTCAAATGAATTCTTTTTAATTATTTTTTAAGTACCAATTGTCTTGTTTTCATATAATCATCTTTTTTAATATCTTTTTCAGTAAATCTCTTTTCTTCAAATTCAATCATTTCAATATCGCCATCATTATTTACATACATATCAATGAAATATGCACCCATTGTATTTTCCAAACCTTGTCTAATAGCAAAATTAGTCTTAGAAGTTAAACAAGGAATCAAAAAAGCAATAACATTACGATAAGCCATCATATGACTTTGATGAAAATGACCACTACCTATTATATTAGGTTTTGTACCAGGCTCCATTTTATCAATATATTTTTGCATTTTATATGACAAACTTGAAGAACACCCACCACCTGGATGAAACATTTCTATAGAAGTTTTTTTACTTTCATCTGGATAGAATATTCCCATATCATCACCTAAAAAATGCATATCTGGTCTTTTTTCTTCAATAGCTGGTCCAATAAACACTCCACCATTTTTACAATGTGTTTGATCATGAGTACCAGTTATAAAATATGTTTCAATTCCTTCAACTTTAGGATAATAATTAGTTAAATAATCAAGTTGTCTAGTTGCTCCAAGTCTAAATAAAGCATATTGGTGTTCTGGCCTATTATGATAATCACCATCAAGTACATCACCAAAATGTAAAATAGTACTAATTCCTCTTTCAGCAGCTTCTTTATATATTTTATTTAATAAATTTAATTGTTGAGCTTCATTACACAAATGAGTGTCAGATATCCAAACTTGTCTTATCTTCTTTAATTCACCAATATTAGGTTTGATACTACCACTACTTTTTCCTTTTTTTCTCTTAACAACTAACTTTTGTTCATCACCACTAATATCAACATCATAACCGCGGTGTTTAAGTTCTTCAATTATACCACCAAATTTTAAAGGTGAAATACCCAATCTTTGACAGATTTCTTCAACACTTTCACCATTTCTAATTTGACTATACACTTTATCTTTATCATCTTTTTTAGGTATTTCTGATACAGGAACTAATATTTGATCAGAAATTTCTAAATTTTTAAAGGTACGATAATCATCTTTTATAGTTTTATAATATGGAATATACATTTGTGAAGTTCTTTTTAAAGAACCTTTTTTATCTTTATCTAAAGAAATAATCCAACTACCAATTGTATTATATACCGGAGTATTAGCTTCTTTCATTTCATCAGTAGTTGCAGTAACTGTAGGTACTTGATAACTTCTTACACCTCTTCTTAAAAAAGAATCGCAGGCCGCAAAATGACTTGTAACTAAAATATCAGTTTTATCTTCATTTCTTAATGAAGATATTTTTTGTTGAGGTTTATAACTAATTGTATAAGGAACATTGCCACTTGAATGTTGCAAGTAGAACGAAATACTTCCACCCCTTCTATCTCCTGTTACAAAAGATACTTTCTTTCTCTTAGGACCTAAATAAATCATATCATCTCTCTTAGCAGCAATTAGCTTACCAATATCAACCTTATCAGTACCCTTTAAAAAACTTAAGTCATGTTCTCCAGTAACGAAATAAGTAGTAATTCCTTGAATTCTCGGAAAACAAGCAGCAACATAATCAGCCTGATCATCATAACCATCCTTATGTAAAGTTGTATTATAAATACTTTTAGCCCCTCTATATACACCTTCTACAACATCACCAGTTAAAAAAACATATTTAACCCCCATTTCTTTAGCTTTTAAATACATATCATTTAATATTGTAGTTTGTTGATAAATACTACCAAATCTTGTATCAGAAATAAGCATAACCTTAATATTTTCTTCATTATCTATAATATTATAAGACAAATCATTAATTAATTCTTCATGTCCGAAATTACGAATTAAAGTAACTTGAGTTTTTAAATCATCACCATCATGAGAAGCAGAAGTACTTAAAGTAACAATATTATTTCCTCTCTTTTTAAGTTCATGAATTAAAACAAACATATCTTCTCTACTAATATTATAAGAACTGCATAAATCCTCTAATATACATTCTTGAGCCAAAGTATCAAATTGCAACATATCAGCAAATTCTTTTAAATTTGTTTCAGTTATTTCAACTTTACCAATTTCTCCTTTAATTACATTGTCATCATCGATAAATAGCTGTCCATCAATTCTAACATCTTTCTTTTTAATCATCAAAAACCTACCTTTCCACTCTACTTAAGTATATTATTATAGAATTCAAAAATCAACTAAAAAATATTGATATTTTCTACTAGTTATATAGTCAACAAAAGAAATAACATCATATATTATATTCAAAATAAAAAGCCATCTTACATGACCTTTATTTATCTAACTCATTCATTGTATAGGTACTATTTCCTTCATATTTATAACTTGTATCTATACATTTCATATAAACTTCTCTATCATTAGTTTTATAAGAATAAACAATTTTTTCTATTTCTTTTTTATTATACAATTCATTGATTGATTTTTACATAATCAAATGATTCGCGTTTTCTATCGATTAGTACTGATAAAACTATATCTTAATATTCTTTTTTTACATTAATTTTTAACTTCATAACCTCTACAAATAAATTAACATTTTTTAAAATAGCTTATGGTACAATTTTTTTCATAAGAAAAAGAAGTATTTCTACTTCTTTCATCACACGATTGAAATTAATTATTTATATGTGTCTTCAATTATCTGTATTTTTTCGTTCGATAAATTATATACTTTATATAATAACTTATCTATAAAATCTATTCCTTATCATCGTTATCAACAATTGTTTTAGCACAGTTAGCAATCATTTTTTTATCTGATTCAGAAATGTTTTTTACAGGTAATTCATCTATTTCATATCCATTAACATTACTATTTGTGCTCATCTTTTTAAAATACCAATTTATTAATTTTGAATTTAAAAAGCCGATAAGAAAATAAATATCTTTTTCACTTGGTATTAAATAATTGACAGAAGTAGCACAAAAACTATTTTCAGGTATAAACGCCATTTTTAGTCTATATTTTTCATTAATGCCAGTAATACCCTGCATTCCAATTCTTTGTTTCTTGTAATGCTCAGTTCTATCTTTTTTATTATTATCTAAATATTTTCCTTTAAGCTAACCACATTGATATTTAACAAAATTATTTTTATATGATGTTACATTATAATAGTTATTGTTTTCTTTTAAATATATTTCGGCATCCTGTTCTGAACAACATTCAAATTTAATGTTTTTATTTTTCAAGTAGGAAACCATATCAGATATTTTCATCATTGGTCTTAATATCAAAGTTTTATTATTCATAATTACCCTCCTATTTAGATTTTTAACAGATAATTATATTTTATCTACTTTAGATGCAAAAAAAACTGAGATTTGTGACATAAAAGTCATCTCAGTCTTAAAATTATATATAAACATCAAGAATAAGTGGTTTTCTAATGACTATATTTTTACATTCAGGTATATCATTTCTATACCTTATAATATCGTCATTCGTAATGATTATACGGCTTAAAAACACTTTTGATCTTTTCTCTACTTTTGCGTTCCTGACTTGATAGCAGCTTGTGCAGCAGCTAATTTAGCAATTGGAACTCTATATGGAGAGCATGAAACATAATTAAGTCCTACTCTATGGCAAAATTCAACACTTGATGGTTCTCCACCATGTTCACCACAAATACCAAGTTTAATATCCGGTCTAGTTTCTCTACCAAGTTTGGCAGCCATTGCTACTAATTTACCAACACCATTTTGATCTAACTTAGCAAATGGATCAAATTCATAAATTTTATTTTCATAATATGATGGTAAGAATTTACCAGCATCATCTCTAGAGAATCCAAACGTCATTTGTGTTAAATCATTAGTACCGAATGAGAAGAATTCAGCTTCTTTAGCAATTTCGTCTGCTAAAAGAGCAGCTCTAGGAATTTCAATCATAGTACCAATATGATAACTAATATCACTACCCATTTCAGATTTAACTTTTTCAGCAGTTTCAATAACAACATCCTTAACAAACTTTAATTCTTTAGCTTCTCCAACTAAAGGGATCATAATTTCAGGAGTAATATTAATATCAAGTTCACGTGAAACTTCAATTGCCGCCTCAATTAAAGCTCTAGTTTGCATCTTTGCAATTTCTGGATAAGTAACTGCTAAACGACAACCTCTATGACCCATCATTGGATTAAATTCATGTAATTCACTAATCTTTTGATGTAATCTTTCTGGAGTAACATTCATCTCTTTAGCTAAATTAATAATATCATTTTCTTCAGTTGGTAAGAACTCATGTAGAGGAGGATCTAAATATCTAACAGTCATAGGTAAACCATTAAGTTCTCTATACATTTGTTCAAAATCACCTTTTTGGAAAGGAATTAATTCATTTAAAGCTTTTTCTCTTTCTTCTAATGTATCAGCTAAAATCATTCTTCTAATTTTAGGAATTCTTTCTTCCTCAAAGAACATATGCTCAGTTCTACATAAACCAATACCTTCAGCACCAAGTTCAATTGCTTTCTTAGTGTCTCTAGGATTATCAGCATTAGTTCTAACACCTAACTTACGATACTCATCAGCCCAAGCCATAATTCTTCCAAAATCTCCACTTACAGAAGCATCAACTGTTTTAATATCACCTTTATATATTTTACCAGTTGATCCATCTAAAGAAATGTAATCTCCTTCATGGAAAGTTTCACCATGTAATGTAAATACTTTAGCATGTTCATCTATTGCAATTTCACCACATCCAGAAACACAACAAGTTCCCATACCACGTGCAACTACTGCTGCATGGCTAGTCATACCACCACGAACAGTTAAAACACCTTGTGAAGCAACCATCCCTTCAATATCTTCTGGAGTAGTTTCTAATCTAACAAGAATAACTCTTTCACCCTTGCCACCTTTACCAGCTTTTTTAGCATCTTCAGCTGTAAAATAAACTCTACCAGCTGCCGCACCTGGAGATGCTGGAAGAGCTTCACCAATAACTTCACCTTGCGCTAAAGCTTCTTGATCAAACATTGGATGTAATAATTGATCTAAACTCTTAGCCTCAATTCTTAAAACTGCTTCTTCAGGAGTAATCATTCCTTCATCAACTAAATCACAAGCAATTTTAATAGCTGCAGGAGCAGTTCTTTTACCATTTCTAGTTTGTAAGAAATATAACTTACCTTCTTGAATAGTAAATTCCATATCTTGCATGTCTCTATAATGATTTTCTAATCTTTGAGCTATTTCAATAAATTCTTTATAACATTCAGGTAAATCTTCTGCAAGTTTAGTAATAGGTTGAGGAGTTCTAACTCCAGCAACAACATCCTCACCTTGAGCGTTAATTAAATATTCACCATATATACCTTTTTCTCCAGTAGATGGATTTCTTGTAAATGCTACACCAGTTCCTGAAGTATCACCCATATTACCAAATACCATAGCTTGAATATTAACAGCAGTACCCCAGTCACCAGGAATATCATTCATTCTTCTATAAACAATAGCTCTAGGATTATCCCAAGATCTAAATACAGCCTTAACTGCACCCATTAATTGTTCATTAACATCTTGTGGGAATTCCTCACCATTCATATGGTCACTATAAACTTTTTTAAATCTTTTAACTAATTCTTGTAAATCTTCTGTTGTAAGTTCATTATCAAACTTAATACCTTTTTCATGTTTTAATTCATCAATAATCTTTTCAAAAAAAGATTTATTAACTTCCATAACAACATCAGAATACATTTGAATAAATCTACGATAAGAATCATAAGCAAATCTAGGATTACAAGTTTTTTTAGCAAATCCTTCAACACTAATATCATTTAAACCTAAATTTAATATAGTATCCATCATACCAGGCATAGATGCTCTAGCGCCACTTCTTACAGATACTAATAAAGGATCATTTTCATCGCCAAACTTCTTACCTTGTTTTTCTTCTAATTTTCTTAAAGCTTCAAAAATTTGATCTTTAATTTCATCAGTAATTTTCTTACCAGAATTATAATAATCAGTACAAGCTTCAGTTGTTACTGTAAATCCTTGAGGAATTGGTAAACCTAAATTAGTCATTTCTGCTAAATTAGCTCCCTTACCACCTAAAAGATTTCTCATTTCTGCATTTCCTTCATTAAATAAATAAACAAACTTTGTCATTATCTTTCATCCTCCCTATCTAGTAATGCAAATGAATTTAAATAGAGACTTCCCTCTATATTTTGGGCTTTAATAACACCCGTCTTAATAACTGAACTATCAGAATAAGTTGTAATGGTATAATCATTTAACTCTTCACTATATTCTAATACATCCACATCAATATAAGTATAGTCACCATTTACTCTAACATCAGCAACTTTTAAAATATATTGAATGTTATTATCTATCTCATAATAGTAACCATTGTCACTATAATAAGCACTTATTTGTGTACCATCTAATTTGGTTCTAAAAATTCGCATAACATAATTTTGAATTAATATGTCATCAATCTTTTCTACCTGTTCCTTATTTTTAAAATAAGTATAAGCAAAAATAAATTTATCTTTATCACTATCAAATAAATTACTACCATTAAAACTATTTTTATTTTTTATCAAATTATTAATTGCTAATAAAAAATTATTATTAGCTAAATCTTTATTATATTTGATTTTATCATCATTATTTAAAATTTGTTCTACTTTCTTAGTGGTAATCGTACTTGGTGGTACATCAAAATTAACATGACTAAAAGCCGTAGAAGTATTAATTAAAGCAAGTAATATAATCAGTAAAATAATGAAAATAACAACACCAAAAACCGCCGCTAAATATTTTTCTTCTTTATCTACCATAACTACTCCTTTGCTCTAGGATGAGCATTTAAATATGCTCTCCTAACTTCTTCATTAGTTAAATGTGTATATATTCCCGTTGTGCTTAAACTACTATGTCCAAGTAATTCTTGAACACTTTTAATATCACAGCCTTCATTAAGCAGCATTGTTGCAAATGTATGCCTAAACGTATGAGGAGAAACTTTAGAACTTATCGATGCTTTTTTAACAATATTATCAATAATTAATCTTATTCCTCTTGTAGTTAAATTCCCACCATTATTATTAATAAACAAATAATCTGAGCTTTTCCCATCAAGTAAAACATTTCTTGAATTATTTAAATAATTATTTAAACTATCTGCCGCATAAGAACCATAATACACAATTCTCTCTTTACTACCTTTACCCAACACTTTAATTTCATGATTTAAATAATCAATATCATTAAGTTTTATATTAGCTAGTTCACTAACTCTAAGACCAGTTGCTAGTAACATTTCCAGTATAACTCTATTTCTTATTCCCAAAGTACTATCATCTAAAGTATCAATCATCTTGTTAAACTCATCATACTTAAAATAATTAGGTAATCTCTTTTCTGTTTTTAAACTACTAACCATTGTAAAAGGATTATTAACTATTTTATTATTCTTTTCTAAATACTTATAAAAACTTCGTAAAGTACTTAATATTCTATTAATAGATGTGCTTTTATAACCACCTTTTTTAAGAAAAATAATAAAATCACTTATATTATTATAATTAACTTTTAAATAATTAATCTTATGTTCATTTAAATATTCTTCGTATTTAAACAAATCAAGCTCATAATTAGTTTCTGTATAATCAGAATACTTCCGTTCCAATAAAATATAATCTAAAAATTCATATATTATATTCTTCATACTACCCCACGTTACTATTGTATCATAAAAGGTATAAAAAAACTCTAATCATTGACTAGAGTTTACACATTTAATACCTCAATTTTTTCAGTTTTATTATCTTTTTCTTCAGATTTATTTTTAGTAGAATCATTACTTTTATTTTTCTTAATATTAGTTCTAATAATAAAGTAAATAATTAAACAAAGAATAAGTATTCCTAAACCAATAAAATAAATCTTATAATCTTCAAAAATATTAGTTTTATCAATCTTAATAGAATAAGTATTAGTTTCATGATTTAAATCAGTAATTACAATTTTAACAACACTACCATTTTGTAAATTACTATTACCAATAATCTCATAAGTATAATTTCCATTAGTTAAAGTTGGAGTAATATCTAAAACTGAAGTTTCCTTATCAACCTTCAAAGTATATTCAAAAACTTTACTATCAAATTTAAGATTATATCCTTTAATATTTAAAGAATTAAGGGTTTTATCTCCAACATTCTTACCTGAAGAATCATTCTTAATTACATTAATTTTATAAATATTATAACTATTACCCTTAGTTAAAGTTATAAGAATAATATTAGTTCCTGCTTTTAAATTATCATTACCACTAACATCTACTTTAATATCTCCGCTTGCTAAAACTTCCACATCTAATTTATTTACATCTTCATTAACATTTAAAATATACTCAAAAACATCTTTATTAAAAGCAAATTCAATATTCTTAAATGTCAATGAATCTAAAGTAATGGTTTTATCTACTGTTTTTTCTCCAGTCCAACAAGCATAATAAGTTAAATCTCCAGTTAAACTAACAAGAGCAGTTGTACCGTTTGTACAATCTTTATCTTTATCCCAACCTCTAAAAATATATTTATCTTTTATTGGCATATTAACACTACTTAAATCAACATCACAAGTTCCCCCGGTTGGAGTACATGAAACAGTTTGAGTTTCTAAATCACCACCGTTAGCATCTAATGTTAAAATATAATTAATTTTTTTCGTAGTTGGTGGCAAAGTTGTAGTTGTTGTAGTTGTACTAGTTTTAGCTTTTAACTTAACAATACTATTTAAATCTTCAATCGTACTAAAATCTTTATCTGTACTTAAATATTTAAATTTTATACCTTTAATTTTAATTTCAAAATTAGCATCACTATTAAGAATTGGAGTTTTAATCGTAATTAAAGCAATTTTTTCATAAGAATTATTACCAGGTCCTGAAAAAGATAAATTAGTCCCACTACCTAAAGCCTTAAAGCTTTTATATGGAGTAATCGTTCCAACACTTAATCCCTCTGGTAAAGCTAAAGTCCCTTCAAAAGAATAGCAACTACTAGGAGCATATAAAATACAATTAATATCACTACCAGATTCTACATTATCAGGTGCGCATCTCAGTGCTAATGCTGCATTAACCTTAAAAGGAAGTGAAATCATTAATCCAAATAAAAATAATTTAATCTTTTTCATTTAACCCATCCTATTCTTTAAATATTTTATCATAACCACAATTAAAAAACAATCGATTTCAAACCAATTGTTTTTACAATATTTTCATTAAATTTTCTATAACAATATAAAAGCGACTTTTAAAAAGTCGCTTTATATTCAAATTGGTAGCGGCGGAGAGATTTGAACTCCCGACCTGCCGGGTATGAAAAATAAGCCCTAAATTAAATTACCGTTTAT
>CAKOIQ010000006.1 GCA_934086935.1 uncultured Bacilli bacterium | reverse complement strand
AAAGTATTTTATAATGAAAAAATGTATCGTTATGAAAGACCTCAATCAGGAAGAAATAGAGAGTTTACTCAATTTGGGGTAGAATTTATTGGTTCTGATGATGTTATGGCTGATATAGATGTTATTTCACTTGCTTATCAAACTTATTGTTTACTTGGTTTAGAACCAATTATTAAGATTAATTCTTTAGGTGATAAGGAATCTAGAGATAATTATAGAGAGGCTTTAATTAATTATTTAAGACCACATATTGATGAGTTATGTGATGATTGCAAACAAAGATTAGAAAAGAATCCTTTAAGAGTATTAGATTGTAAGGTTGATGGGGAATCAGAAATACTTAAGAATGCTCCTAAGATTATTGATTATTTAAATCAAGAAAGTTTAGATAGATATAATAAGATTAAAGATTATTTAGATTTATTAGAAATTAATTATGAAGAAGATTCTAGATTAGTTAGAGGTTTAGATTATTATGATCATATTGTATTTGAAATTTATGTAAATATTGAATCAATTGGGAAGATGGCTTTAGGTGGTGGAGGTCGTTATAATGGGCTTATAAAATTACTTGGTGATGTAGATATGCCAGCGGTTGGATTCGCAATGGGTTATGATCGAACATTACTAGCAATGGAAGAAGCAGGAGTTAAAATTCCAATTAATGAAAATATTGATGTTTATGTGATGTATGTAAGTGATACAGAAAAAGAAACTGCTTCATATTTAACACAAAATTTAAGATTAAATGGATTTGTTACAGAAACAGATTATTTAAAGAAAGGACTTAAAGGAGAATTTAAGTCAGCAGATAGATTAAACGCTAAATATTTAATTATTTTAAATGATAAAGATTTAGAAGATAATAAAGTAAATGTTAAAGATAATATGACTAAAGAAGAAGAAAAAGTTAATATTAATGATTTAGTTGATTATTTAGATATGCATATGTAAGGAGAAAGTTATGGAAAGATGTTTAATTAAAAATTTAAAAGAAAATATAGAAACTAGTATTTCTGGTATGGCTTTAAAGGTAAGAAATACTAAATATATGGTTTTTGTTGTTTTAAAAGATAGATCAGGATTTATTCAAGTATCTGTTGATAAAAATAATGAAGAATTAACTAATAAAGCTTTAGAGGTAACAGTGGGTTCTTGTGTTACTTTTGAAGGTAAGATGGTTTTATCTGAATATGTTAAGGATGGAGGAAAAGAGTTTATTCCTACTGATGTAACTATTTTAAGTAAAGCTGATACTTATCCTTTAGAAGAAAATGCTTTACCTGATAAAAAGTTAGATTATAGATGGATTGATTTAAGAGGAGATAAAAAACAATGGATTATACCTATACAAAGTGCATTTGTTAAGTATTTAAGAGATTTCCTTTATGAAAATGATTTTACAGAAATTCATACTCCTAAATTAATAGGAGCAGCATCAGAATCTGGTAGTAGTGTTTTTGAAGTTAAGTATTTTGATCGTAAAGCTTATTTAGCTCAAAGTCCGCAATTTTATAAACAAATGGCGATAGCTAGTGGTTTAGAAAGAGTATTTGAAGTAGCTCCTGCATTTAGAGCAGAAAATTCTAATACTAATAGACATTGTACGGAATTTACTTCATTTGACTTAGAATTTGCTTATATTAATTCTTTTGAAGATGTAATGCATATGGAAGAAGAAATGCTTACTTATGCGCTTAAGAAATTAAAAGAAGAATATGGAGAAATTATTAAAGATAAATTTGGAGTAGATGTTGTTGTGCCAACTGGTAAGTTTCCAAGTATTAAATTATTTGATTTATATGATGAACTTAAAAAAAGATATGGATATGTTATTCCAGAACATGATGTTGGTGATTTAAATGCAGATACTGAAAAATTAGCTTGTAAATTTGCTATGGAAGAATATGGTAGTGAATTCTTATTTATTACCGATTATAATAAAGCAAAAAGACCTTTTTATCATATGAGAGATGAAAATGATATGCCTTTAGGATATGACTTATTATGGAGAGGTATGGAAATAACTAGTGGAGCACAAAGAGAACATAGATATGATCATTTATGTAAAAATGCTGAAGAAAAAGGATTAACTAAAGATGTAGAGTTCTATTTACAATTCTTTAAATATGGAATGCCACCTCATGGAGGATTTGCAATTGGAGTTGATAGATTAACTTTATTATTATTAGGATTAGATCATATTAGAGATGCTCAATTTATCTTTAGAGGACCTAATAGATTAGAACCTTAGGAGGATATATGAATTTTACGAAAGAAGAAATTATAGATTATGCAGATAAATTATTAATTGGTTTATATCCTGATGAAGCACAAACTATATTAGATGAGTTTTCTGTTATAGATAAAAATATAGATCAAATTAATGAGATAGATAATTTAAGTGAAGTTGAACCATTATTTATGCCTTATGATTTATATAGAGCTACTTTAAGAGAAGATATACCTGAAGAAAGTACTAATATTGAAGATATTTTAGCTAATTGCAAAAATGTAGATGGTAGAGAAATTAAGGTTCCAAAGGTGGTAGGAAATGAATAAGGAAATTAATGATGCAATAGTCAAAAGTAAGATTGTTCAAGATAAATGTAATGCTTTTGTAACTATTTTAGATAATCCAGAGATTCCCGTGGGAGAAAGTCCTATTAAAGGATGGACTTATAGTGCTAAAGATTTATTCAGTACTAAAGGAATATTAACTACGGGTTCATCTAATTCTTTAAAAGATTATGTACCATTTTTTGATGCAACTGTTATTAAGAAATTGAAAGAAGCAGGTAGTATTTTAATTAATAAAAGTGCTTGTGATGAATTTGGTTTAGGGGGTACTGGTACTACTTGTCATACCGGTGTTGTTAAAAATCCTTGGGATGAAACTAGAATTGCCGGAGGATCATCTGCTGGTTCAGCAGTAGCAGTAGCAACCGGATGTGTACGTTTTGCTCTTGGAACTGATACTGGTGATTCAGTAAGAAAACCTGCAGCATATTGTGGTGTTGTTGGATATAAACCTACTTATGGAGTTATTAGTAGATATGGAGTATTTCCTTTTGCTGCTTCTTTAGATCATGTTGGAGTATTTACAAGAAATGTTAGAGATGCTGCGATGGTTACTGATATTATTAAAGGCATTGATCCTAGAGATATGACTAGTTTAGAAACAGAAGATTTAACACCAAAATTAAATGAAGATGTTAAGGGTAAGAAATTATTTTATATTAAAGAATTATGTGATATTGAGTATTATGAAAATCCAACTGAGGAATTAAAAGAAACTATAAGTAAATTTCATGAAACTTTAGAAAAAGCTAAAGAATTAGGAATTAAAGTTTATGAAGAAAGTGTAGATGAAAAATTACTTAAAGCCTTACAACCAACATATATGGTTATTAGTTGTGCTGAAGCTACTAGTAATTTATCAATGTATACAGGTATTATTTATGGACCTCGTGGTGAAGGTGAGAAAATTACTTCAATGGTTAAAGATTATCGTACTAAAGGTTTTAGTCCTTTAATTAAGAGAAGACTTATAATAGGTAGTTATGTTTTACAAAAAGAAAATCAAGATAGATATTATTTAAATGCTTGTAAAGTTAGAAGATTAGTTGTTGATACTTTTAATAAATTATTTGAAAAATATGATGGATTTATTACTATGGCTAGTGGAGGTGCTGCTCCTAAAATTGATGAATCTTCAGAAGTATTTAGTAATAAAGCTGTTTTAGAAAATCATTTATGTATAGGTAATTTTGGAGGATATCCTTCAATTACTATTCCGAATGGTTTTGTAGGTGAAATGCCAATTGGTATTAATATTACTGGTAAAGTACTTGATGATGGTAATATTTTAAATATTGCTCTAAAATTAGAAAGTAAAATGGATTATAAAGATCAAGTTGTAGGAGGTTTTTATGAGTAAGTATCAAACTGTTATTGGTTTAGAGTTACATTGCGCTTTAAAAACTAATTCTAAGGTATTTAGTCCTAGTAGAAATTCATATAATGAAATAGCTAATAATAACGTTAATGAGATAGATTTATCTTTTCCTGGGATAATGCCTTCTGTAAATAAAGAAGCAGTCAGAAAAGCCTTAAAAATGAGTATTATCTTAGGATGTAAACAACCTGATGAACTTTTGTTTGATCGTAAGAATTATTATTATCCAGATTTACCTAAAGGTTTTCAAATTACACAGGTAACTAAACCAGTAGGAATAGATGGAAAAGTAAGATTAATTGCTGATAATCATGAGTTTGATGTAATTCTTCATGATATTCATTTAGAAGAAGATACAGCATCTTTAGATCATTATAGTAATTATACTTTAATAGATTATAATAGAGCAGGAGTACCTTTAATTGAAATAGTTACTACACCTTGCTTACATTCTGGAGAAGAAGCAGTTGCATTCTTAGAATTTTTAGCAAACAGTTTTAAATATTGTGATATATCAGAAGCAGATACTAAAAAAGGACAAATTAGATGTGATGTTAATATTAACTTAAAAGATGAAAGTGGTAATTATATTACTCCTAAAGTTGAAATTAAAAATATTAATTCATTTACTCATGTGCTTAATGCAATTAATTATGAAGTTGAAAGACAAACTAAAGCCTATGAAACTGGTTGTGAAGAATTAGTTCAAGAAACTAGAAGATATGATGAAGAAACTGATACAACAATTAGAATGCGTACTAAAGTAGATAGTGTTGATTATAAATATTTTGTAGAACCTAATATTCCTAGAATTAAGATTGATGATAGTTTATTAGATGAGATTAAAAAAGAAATTCCAGTTTTACCTAATCAAAGATTAATTAAATATATAACTGAATATAATCTAACTGAAGGTGAGGCTAAAACTATTGTTAAAGATAAAAATTTAAGTGATTATTTTGATAAAACAATTAGTTTAGGGGTAGATGCTAAGACGACATTTAATTATTTGTCTGGACAAATTTTAGGTTATTTAAATAAAGAATATTTATCTATTACTGATATTTATTTAACTCCAGAAAGACTTAAATTTATTATTGGAGAAGTTACTAAAGGAATTATTTCATCTAAACAAGGTAAAGAATTAATTATGAAATGTTTAGAAGAAAAAGAGGAACCAAATATTTTAATGGAAAAATATGGTATGAAACAAATGGATAATGATAGTGAACTTGAAATTATTATTGATAATATTCTAAGTAATAATCAAAATTTAATTGAAGAATACCATAATGGAAGAACTAATATCTTTGATTTCTTTGTTGGTCAAATAATGAAAGAAACAAGAGGTAAAGCAAATCCAGTCAAAGCAAAAGAAATATTAAAAAATAAATTAAAATAAGACAAACCGAAGTTTGTCTTATTTTATTTATGAATTAATACTTTATCTCCTGTAGATACTATATTATCTAGATTTTTAACATCATCATGTCTCATATTTATACAACCATGAGAACCATTTGAAAGATATGTATCTTTGGTATATTCGTAATCTTCACGCCATGAGGCATCGTGAAAACCTTCACCATCGTAATTAAAACATAGAAAATAATCTACAGGAACATCCCAAGTTGGACCTGTTAAACTTGTATAATAAGATTTGTATAAAATTTCTTGAAGCCCAATGTTTGTACCTGGAGTAGTGCCAATATTAGGGTCTCCAGTAATTATACTAGTTGACATTACACATTCTTTATCTTTATAAACATATAACATTTGTTCTGAAATATCTACTTCTACAAAGGTTTCAGTTAAGTCATTTAAAGCAGATTCATCAATAAAACCGGTAAGACCATTATCTAAAAGCACTAATCGAGAATTATTTTGATAATTTGAATTTATTTTAAGGACTTTTTCAAATTGATAAACTGAAGCTAAATAATTACCATTTTCATCTACAATATTAGTGTCATACATAACACAAGAAAATACTCCATCATATGACTTTGGATTACGTTTTTTCTTTGGCATATTATTATTTGATAGTTTGTCTATGTATACTCGTTCTTTTTCATAAACGATATTTGATAAAATTTTATCTTTAACAACTGATTCATTATCAGCAGTAGTTTCAATATTATGTGGTGTTTCTAATACTGGTGATTCTTGCTCATTTTTATCTAATCTAAAAGTTGCAAAGGTACCATAAATAGCTCCAACTAAACCTAAAGCAAATAATCTATTTTTAAGATTATTATTTCTTTTTTTATTTTTCATTTAAAACCCCTCATTTGTGGGAAATATTATAACATATTTACATAAAAAGTCAAATTTTGGGACTTTTATGAAAATAAAGATTGTGTTATAATTTTAAGTATAATAGAAGAGGTTGGTTTATATGTTTGGCAAAATTAGATATATTAGTGATAATAATGCAGTTGTAGAACTTAATAAAGAGGGAAAAGTAATTAGTAATTTAATGAACCTTCATGTTGTATTTGAAAGTGAAAATGCTAAGTTATTGGGTGAAGTTAAAAATATTGATGAAGATACAGTTAGAATTGAATTACTTGGTGAATTTGTTGGTGATAGATTTATTGCTGGTACTATTAAAAAACCATCTTTAAATAGTTTACTTAGAGTTATTAACGATGATGAATTAAATATTATTATGGGTAGTAGTAATTATGATTCTTTATATATTGGTAAAAGTCCATTATACGAAAATAGAAGTATTTATGCTAATATTAATGATTTATTTTCTAATCACTTAGCAATATTTGGAAACTCAGGTTCAGGTAAATCTTGTAGTGTATCAAGAATTATTCAAAACATATTTTTAAATCCTAATTTTTTATCTTTTAATGCTAATTTATTTATATTTGATGCTTATGGTGAATATAAGAATGCATTTAAGAGTATTAACAATATTAATCCTAATTATCAGTATAAATTTTTAACTACTAATCCAACTGAAGAGTCTGATATGCTTTTACAAGTTCCAATTTTTTTACTTTCAAACGATGATATTGCACTTTTACTTAATGCTGATAATCATGCCCAGTTAACTATTATAGAAAGAACAATGAAATTAGTTAAAATATTTAGTAAAAATGATGAAACCATTGAAAAATATAAAAATCATTTAATTGCTAAGGCTATTCAGTCAGTATTATTTAGTAATGAAACAACAAGCGCTAAGAAGAATAATATATTTACAATTGTGAATTCTTGTTCTACAAATGCTTTTAATATGAATGCCGATGTTCAAGGAATTGGTTTTACTAGAAAATTTGCTAATTGTTTTCAAATAGATTCTAAAGGTGAATTTGCCGAAAGTGTATTAATTAATGAATATATTACAAAACATATAGATGATAGTTTAGAAGGGTCTTTAGAAGTTCCTAAAAATGCATTTTTTAATATTAAAGATTTGGCTAAAGCATTAGATTTTACTTTAATTGGTGAAGGATTTTTAGATAATAGAATAATGCAAGATTCAGCAATTATTCTTAAAGTTAGATTAAATTCCATTATAAATAGTAAGAATGTTAATTTTTTTGGAATTAATCATTATATAAATTTAGAACAATATATTTCTAGTTTAATTATTTTAAATAGTAAACGTAGTCAAATTATTAATATTAATTTAGAAGATGTAGATGATAATTTTGCTAAAGTTATGGTTAAAATTTTAAGTAAGATGATTTTTGATTTTGCAAAAAGTAGAAAAGTAAGAGCTAGTATTCCTTTTCATTTGATTATAGAAGAAGCTCATAGATATGTTCAAAACGATAATGATAAGTTCTTACTTGGTTATAATATATTTGAAAGAATTGCTAAAGAAGGTAGAAAATACGGAGTTATGATTGATTTAATTAGTCAAAGACCTGTAGATGTATCGGAAACTGTTGTAGCTCAGATGAGTAATTTCTTAGTTCTTAAAATGACTCATCCTAAGGATTTAGAATATATTGAGAAGATGCTTCCTAATGTTAGTTCGGATATTATTGAGAAACTTAATAGTTTACAGTCTGGTACTTTAGTAGCGTTTGGTAATGCATTTAAGATACCTTTATTGATAAAGATGGATTTACCTGATCCTAGACCATATTCTAGTAACTGTGATGTTATAGCTAGATGGAAGGGTGAGGCTTAAGAAGTAAAGAATTTCTTTACTTTTTTTAATGCTTATGTTAAGATACTTTTTACTTATGAGAGGAATGTTTATGGAAAATTATATACCAAATATTTTAATTTATGCTGATGGTGAAGTCGATGTTAAAAGAATGCTATTAGTGAAGAATATTTTAAGAGAGAAGTTTAATAGCAAAGGATTAAGTGTTGATTTAGATGTTTTTGATGCTAATTTAGGTGATGAAGATACTAAAAATGCCGATTTAATTTTATATTGGTTTAATAATAATTTTTTTGATGAAATATTAGTATATAGAAAAATGGTTAGTTTTTTAAATCATAGTGATAAGGCAATGATTGGATGTTGGCCGGGATCTAATGTGAGAAGTTTTGTTGAGGATTTTGTATTTAACTGTCCTGATACATTGGATGATATTGCTGATCTTGTAGAAATGATTTTTGCTAAGAAAAATAAATACATGATATAATTTGTCAAATTAGTGTAATTCTATTTTCTATTTTTTTATATCATGATATAATTAAGATACCTAGAGGTACTCAAATATAAAACCGACAATGGTGATTATTGGGAATCTAATTAAATAGTGGTGTAGAATACTTGTTCATTGAACTTGGCTCCTAAAACTATTTATGTGATGCCCACCTGTATTAGATCGGGTTTTTATCACTGCGAGATCTTCTAGGTTTTTTATTTTTATAAAGGAGTAATTATGTTTGAAAGATTAATTTCTTTAGTTGGTAAAGATAAATTTAATAAATTACAAAAGACGAAAGTTTTAGTTATTGGGATTGGTGGAGTAGGTGGATATGCTTTTGAAGCTTTAGTTAGAAGTGGTTTTACTAATATAACTATTGTAGATGGAGATGTCATTGAAAAATCTAATTTAAATAGACAAATTGTTACTTCATCAAAAGTTATTGGTGTGAAAAAAGTTGAGGCTGCCAAAAATAGAGCATTAGACATTAATCCTGATATTAAGATTAAAACTATAGATCAGTTTATTAATTATGAGAACTTTGAAGAACTTTTAATGGGTGAAGAATATGATTATGTTATTGATGCCTGTGATGATTTAGATCTTAAATTTCTTTTAATTAAATGTAGTAATAGATATAAACTAATATCTAGTATGGGTACTGCCAATAAAGTAAATCCTTCACTTTTTTCAATTACTAATTTAGAAAAAACCAGTAATGATCCAATTGCAAGAATATTAAGAAAAAGAGTTAAAGATGCAAGAATTAATAGAAAGTTTAAAGTTGTTAGTAGTACAGAAACTCCTATTCCTAACAAAGGAGTACTAGGGACAAATAGTTTTATACCAGGTATTGCTGGTTTATTATGTGCAAGTTATGTATTTAATGATGTTATAAAAAAATAGTTTCTTATGATTTGAAACTATTTTTTTTAGAATTAACTTTAATGTTATTTAGTGAATAAATTTGAGTATCTAATAATGTCCCATCACTTTTACGATATGTGATTAAATCATTATAAACGGTATAGATGCGACTATGAAATGGTAATTCATCACTCATATAGTCATTAATAGCACGTTGTAAGGCATTAGATATTCCTTCAGTGATAAAAAAATTAATATTTATATTTAGGTTAGAAGCATCTTTAATTTTTTGAATTAAACTGCTTAATAATGCTTTTGTATCTTTTGAGCTAATTAGGCCTGCTAAGATAAGATCATAATCTAATTCAAGAAATATTTCTAAAATTTCTCTGGTAATTAAGAAAGCTATAATTCTTTGATATAATTGTTGTTCTTTAGTATCAATTGTATCATCAATGTATAGTTCACTTATTGGTAAGTTAATAGTTATTGAATCTTTGTTTAGATTTCTGTTTATGACATCATTAATTAGATTTTTTGAACAATCTGTAAAAATATATGATTTTTGACTATTAGTTGCTTCAATAAAGGCCTTATATGCATTAAAATTTAGAATCATTGTTAATCACCTTGATTAATTATTATAATAAAAAAATAAACTTATGACAAGTTTATTTTTTATTTATTAAGAAATTTACTAATATTTCAGGATTTTCATTTTTCATAACAATACGATAAATAAGATCTATGATAGGCATTTTAATTTTCTTTTTATGAATTAGGGCATAGATTGACTTTAAAGTGTAGTATCCTTCAATGGTATTTTCTTCAGTATATTTTTTAGCTTTAATATAATCTTTTTGACCTAATAAGATGCCATAACTATAATTACGTGATTTGGTACTAGTACATGTTAATATTAAGTCACCAATTCCAGCATAACTTAAAATTGTTTTTTTGCGTCCACCTAGGCCTTTGATTAATTCTTTAATGTCATGCATTGATTCAACTAATAAAAAACTTCGAGTAGATTCATCATAACCTAAACCAGTAATAATTCCTGAAGCAATGGCAATAACATTTTTAATAGAACCACATAGTTCAATTCCAATCATGTCTTTACTGGTTCTTAATTTAACAGTGTCACAAGCTAGGGCTTTTTTGATTGTTTTATCAGTTTTACTATTTGAAGAAGCAAGTGCAAAAGCGATAGGATCGTTATTGGCTAAATCAACTGCAAAAGAAGGACCGGATAAGACAGAGTAGTTAGGGCTTTTTAAGTTTGCTTTAAATACTTCATGAACAAATTTAGATGTTCCTTGTTCGATTCCTTTACTTCCAATACAAAAAATTTGTTTTTTATTATAGTATGGTTTGATATTTTGACATACTGTTGCAATATGTTTAGCTGATGTCATTAAAAAGATTACATCGGCATTTTTAATGGCTTTTTCATATGATGATGTAATAACAATATTTTTAGGAGTTTTAATACCATTAATTATTTGTTTACCTTTTTTTAATTCTTCTTCTTTTTCTTTACTTGAGGTCCATAAAGTTACATTATGACCATTTTGTAATATTTTAAGAGCAATTGCAAATCCAAAAACTCCTGAACCCATAATGGTTATATTCATTATTTTTCACCCTTCATTTCTTTATTTATTTTATTTAAATTATTTTCATATGAATTATTTTTTGGATAATAGAATTTTTTATCTTTTATTTCATCTGGTAAGTATTGTTGTTTGACATAATATCTAGGATAGTTATGTGGATATTTATAGTAAGGACTATTAGTTTTTATATGATTAGGAACTTTTCCAGTATTACCACTTCTAATGGTTTTTAAGGCATTATCGATAGCAGCATAAGCTGAATTACTTTTAGGGGATAAAGCCATTTCTAAAACGATTGCTGATAAAGGAATAATACATTCGGGGTAACCAACTAATTTAGCTGCCTCAATAGCTGCATGAATTTTAGGACCAATACTTGGATTAGCTAAACCAATATCTTCATAAGCAATAACAGATAATCTTCTAAAGATAATATCTAAATCGCCACCTTCTAAAAGAATTCCTAGATAATAAACAGCAGCATCAGCATCAGAACCTCTTATTGATTTTTGAAGAGCACTTATTGAGTCATAATAGTTAGTATCATTTTTATCAATATAAACAACTGGTTTTGAATTAATTGATTTAAGTAATTCTTCAGTTATAATATGATCACTACTACTATAATAAGCAATTTCTAATAAGTTTAATGCACTTCTAACATCTTTATTAGAGGCAGTAATTATTTGAGTTAAACATTTATCTGATACTTTAATTCCATCTAGTGATTTAGAAGCTTTTTTTAAGACTTTTTTAATATCTTCAGATGTAGGCATTTTAACTTCAAAGATTTGACATCTACTACGAATAGCAGGGTTAATAGCATGATAAGGATTAGATGTAGTTAAACCAATCATTTTGATTAAACCATTTTCTAGATAAGGAAGTAAAAGATCTTGTTTATCTTTATTCATGCGATGAATTTCATCAATAATTAAAATCATAGATCCATGCATCTTAGCTTCTTCAATAACAATATCAAAATCACTCTTATTATTAATAACAGCATTTAACATACGATAAGGCATTTTAAGTTCATTAACAATAGCATTAGCGATACTAGTCTTTCCAGTTCCGGGAGGACCATATAAAATCATACTAAAAATAACTTTATTTTTTACTAAATTAGTTAGGACTTTGTCTTTACCGATAAGATGATCTTGACCATATACTTCTGATAATTTATTTGGTCTTATTTTATTTGCAAGTAATTCCATAACTTTCACCTATAAATATTATATATTAAATTTGATTAATTTAAAAGATAAATGTATAATTAAAATAGGTGAAAAAACATGAATGATAAACTTATAAATGATTTTAAAAGTTATTTAGAATTAGAACGTAATTATAGTAATAATACTAGTTTATCTTATGTTAAAGATGTTACTTTATTTAGTGATTTTATTAAGAAAGATTTATTATTAGTTGATAAAAAAGATATTGAAAAATATATTAGAAGTTTAAATAAGAGTTCTAAGACTATTTCTCATGTCATTAGTTCTTTAAAGTCTTTTTATAATTATTATATGAGAATGGGTAATATTAATAGTAATCCTACTGATGAAATTGATAGACCTAAAATAGAGAAAAAGATACCAGAATTTTTAACTTTGGAAGAGGTATCTAGTTTACTTAATTTTAAAGTTAATAATGAATTTGAAGCACGTAATAAAGCAATACTTGAACTATTATATTCTTCAGGGCTTAGAATAAGTGAACTTACTAGTTTGGAACTATCTAATATTGATTTAGATGAATGTTTAGTTAGAGTAATGGGTAAGGGAAGTAAAGAGAGGATTGTACCTTTAGGAGATTATGCGATAGAAGCATTAAAAGAATATATTTATTTTTATAGGCCAATGCTTAATAAAAATA
This sequence comes from uncultured Bacilli bacterium, assembly GCA_934086935.1. Taxonomy (GTDB): domain Bacteria; phylum Bacillota_I; class Bacilli_A; order RF39; family UBA660; genus CAG-533. The sequence goes on along the minus strand of CAKOIQ010000006.1, from coordinate 55,021 downwards.
ATAGTAGTTATATTTTTCTTAATAATAGAGGTGGTGTATTATCTAGACAATTTATATTTAAAGTCATTAAAGAAGAATGCATAAAAAAAGGTATAAGAAAGAATGTTTCTCCTCATACCTTAAGACATACCTTTGCAACTCATTTACTTAAAAACGGTGCAGATTTAAGAATAATACAAGAACTTTTAGGTCATGAAAATTTATCTACTACTCAAATATATACTCATTTGACTAATGATAAATTAAAACATGACTATGAAGATTTTTTTCCTAGAAATTAACTATTTACATCTAGCATTTGAACGTGCTTGATTTCTAGCATTAGCGTTTTCTCTAGCTTTGTTTGAATTTTTAGCTCTACTCATAATTACCTCCTACTTATATTGTGGTTATTTTTATTAAAATAAATATGGAAAAATTTGGCTATTATTGTTATTCTTTATTAAGAAGGGTAGTGTGTTGATTATTATAGAAGTTTTAGTAAGAGATATTATGTTAATGATTTATATGTTTATTACTGTTATAATTAATTGATAGTAAAGACAAATATATTTTTTATGGTCTTTTTTAGTTATATTTTAAAGATAAATTAATATATTTATATTATGAATAGAGATATTATTATTCCTTTTATTATTAGTTTAATGGCAGGTTTATCAACTCTAATTGGTTGTTTCTTTTTAGTTATTAAGCCTAAGAATGTATGTAAGTTTATTGGGATTAGTTTATCTTTTTCAGCTACGATTATGATTCTTATTTCGATATTTGAATTAATACCTGAGGGTTTTTATTATATTGTTAAGTCTAATGGTTTATTATTAGGTATTTTTATGCTTATTTTGATGATTTTAATTGGTTATCTATTAAATGCTTGTATAAATAAGAAAATAGCAGAGAAGGGGTTTAATTCATCTAATTTATATAGAGTAGGGATACTCAGTATGATCGCTTTAATGATCCATAATTTACCTGAGGGTATTTTAACTTTTTTATCATCATCAGTAGATATTAAATTAGGTTTAAAATTAAGTATAGCAATTATGCTTCATAATATACCGGAAGGAATTGCGATTGCAGTACCAATCTACTACTCTACTGGTTCGAGAGGGAAGGCAGTTGTTAATACTTTAATAAGTGGTTTATCAGAACCAATAGGTGCATTACTTGCTTATTTATTTTTATATAAATATATGTCTAATTTTTTAATTAGTATAATATTATTGTTTGTAGCAGGAATTATGATATCAATAAGTATTAATGACATATTTGATGAAGCTAGAAAATATTCAAATAAATATATTTTAATAGGATTTATCTTAGGAGTTATTATGATAGTAGTGACACAATTTATTTTATAACAAAATAAAAATATATCTTATTGGTTGTAGGATATATTTTTTTAATTATTGATAGTGGAGTACTTTTCTTTTATGTTTGTTAAAATATATGTTAGTTAACATAATATATATTATAGGAAGTTGAATATTTTGATTAAATAGATGATTAATTGTCTGTCTTAAGTAATTTTATATTTTTATTATGGTTTATAATTATGTTATATTTACTTACTTTCTTTTGTATCTTTTACATTATAATTTTGTTTTACTAACTTAATTAATCATATCATTTTATATTTATTATTTAATTGTTTTATTAATCATTATTTGTTAATTAGATTATAATTTATTCATCTATTATTAATTATTAGTTGTTATAGAATCTTTTATAGACAAAAAATAACCCCTCCTACTCTTTAGAAATATTTAAAGTAGGGGGAGTATTAAATTTTTTTTAGACACCACGTGATTCGATTTCAGCAATTTTTTCAAATACTTCAGCAGCATTTTCAGTGTTAATCTCATTATATCCAAGTTCTCTTAGGGCTTGAATTCTAATAGTGTTAAGTTGTTGAGTACGTGATAATTTTTCTTCGTTACGAGCTTCAATTTCTTCGACAAAACGACGATGTGATTCAATAACTTTACTTTTTGATGCGGTTCCACTATTATATAAATTAAATGCTGAATGGACAATTCCTTCAAACATAAATTGTTTATCTTCATTAAATTTAAAGACATTTGGATTTGTAAATCCAGTGGCTTTAGACATATATGCTAAAAGATATTTTATTTCTGGAACATTATCAATTGATTGTAATAGATGATACATGTATAGAAGTGCATAATAATTTTCTTCATGATTATCTCCATCTACTAATTTATCTTTGATTAAGAAGGTTATATCCCCTACTAATTGTTGTTCTTCTTTTTTAAGTCCTTTAAGATCTAAAAATTCTCCTTGTGTATTATCTTTTAGTCCTTTATTTAAACGGTCTTCAACAGCTAATAAATATTCAGTATTAACTTTAATATTTTTAATTGTTTCTTCATCACCATCTTCAATATCTAATAATTTAAATAAAGATATTTTCTTTTCTTTTGGCCATTTTGATAAACTTGGTAATTCTAGGTAATTATATACCATTTGTCTTGATACATTTAGGTATTTTGCTAATCTAACTTTAGATATTCCTAATTCTTGTAATAGTTCATTTAATGCATTCATTATGCTTCCCTACTTTCTTTACAATTACATTGTATCTTGTTTACGTTTGGTTGTCAAGCGTATTTAATAAAAAAGACTATCTGTTTTTGATAGTCTAAGTTAATTATAAATACCAAAGTTTTTGACCATCTTTCATGACGGTTTTAATTATTCCGGAACCTAAGCATTGTTCACCTAAATAGAAGACACAGGCTTGTCCGGGTGTAACTGATTTAACTTTTTCTAGGTATTTAACTAATATTTCATTGTTATCTAGGTACTCTAATGATACGTCATTATCAGGACCGCGATATCTGAATTTAGCAGTACAGTTAGTTGGTCTAATGTCGGTATTAAAGTTAACATCTTCAATAATGCATGCATCTGAATATAGGTATTCATTATCTTCACCAAATGCAACATAAAGAAGATTTTTTTCAACGTTTTTGCCAACAACAAAGTGTTTTTCTAAATTGCCTGATATACCAACGTTTCTTCTTTGACCAATTGTATAATTCATTAATCCAGTATGGGTTCCGATAACTTCATTAGTTTTAACATCAATGATATCTCCATGATTTGGTTTTAAATAATTAGAAATGAATTTTTGATAGTTTCTTTCACCAATAAAGCAAATACCTGTCGAATCTTTCTTTTTAGCAGTAGCTAGTCCTAGTTCATCAGCTATTTTTCTTACTTCTGGTTTAATTATATCGCCAATTGGGAATAAAACATTTTTTAATTGATCAGCAGATAATTGAGCTAAAAAGTAGGTTTGATCTTTATTTAGGTCTACTGCTCTTAATAGTTTATTATCTTTTAATCTAGCATAATGACCAGTAGCAATATAATCGGCTCCTAGTTTTTTTGCTTCTTTAATAAATAAATCAAACTTAATATATTTATTACACATTAAATCTGGATTTGGAGTTCTTCCTTTTTTTAATTCATCTAGGAAATAGGTAAAGACATAGTCCCAATATTCTTTAACAAAATCAACTCTATGAAGAGGGATATTTAATTTTTTACATACTTCTAGAGCATCATTATAGTCTTGTTCTTGAGGACATATATTATTATTTAAATTAGGGTTACCTTCAATATCATCATTAACCATTGAATCCCAATTACGCATAAAAAGACCAATTACCTCATAACCTTGTTTTTGAAGTATATAGGCTGCGACAGAAGAATCAACTCCCCCACTCATTCCAATTACAACTTTTTTCATATTAATCACATTGGTATTATAACATTTTATAAGATAAATTTAAATAATAAGATTATTTTATTTCCTAGAAAGTATAATATGATATCATTTATTAATATTATTGTTATACAGAAGATTGCTTTTGTTAGTTGATTTGTTATTATGTCATTTTTACTTGTTTTTAGCCTTTTTGCAAAGCTTTTTGTATATTTTAAGGTATTTGTAAGTAAATAGATTAAAATTAAAATATAGATGGTTTTTGATATAATTATAAATATACTTCCAAACAAGAATCCTTTTATTGGTGAATAGTTAATAAAAGACGATAATAAAAAGCCAATAGATATTCCTTCATAAATAAAATAGATTATAATTATAGGTAACCCTATGATAGTTAATGATAATACTGATAATATTATTAAAATTAAAAGATGATTTATAATATTATTTTGTTTTGTTATATTTAAATTATCAATCATTTTTATTAGTTCGGTATTAATACTTTCTTTAATTATTTTTTCTTTACTTAAATAAAAATAAATACCTATTAAGGTACTAATTATTAAAAGCATTAATAGAAATTTAATAATACTACGATTAGACTTTATCCACTTAAATTTCATTATCTCACCTATTTAATCATATTATAGTCTTTTATTTTTATGACAAATTAGTTATAATTGTATTGTGAGAGGTGATTTAAAGTGGCTTATAAACAAAAGAAAAAAAGTACTGGAAGTAAAATTATTGTTTGGATTTTATTAATTGCAATGGTATTTAGTTTTGTTGGTTCTTTAGTATATTATATTTTAGCTATGTAGAGGTTTACCTCTTTTTTTATTGCATAAAAGAAGGATTACCACATTTTAGTGTATAATCCTTCTTTTTGATAGTATTCATCCATTAATACGGCATATTTAAAGGTATTTAATAATTCTTGTTTTGTATATATCATGGCTCTTACACCACCTATATATGATAAACTTTCAGCAACATAATATGTATTATTATCAATACCAATAAGCATAGCTATATGTCCCCACCAATTTAATAAGTCACCAGCTTTGATATTGTTAATGTTATTTGCTAATAATGTAAATTTGCCTAAATCGGTACATTGACCGTCTCGTCCTGGATCTTCTCCGGCACCAACATCATATGGTTCAAATCCGGCTTGTTTTAGAGTCCATGTAATGAAACCTGAGCAATCTAATCCATTAGGTCTTAATTGACCACTATAATATCCCCATTCAGGCTTTTTTTCTAGATTCATGAGATTGCATCCCCAGATTGCTGGACCTTTATATGATTTTATTATTTGGGCCTTTTTTGAATCAGATAAATATAACCCTTTTTTATAATATCTTCCTTCTCCGTCAACTTCGTGAGTATTAATATTACTTTTATCAGTATCTGAAATTGGAACTCTTCCATTTTCATAAAAATATGGGACACGATAAGCAAATTCTAAAGTTAAGAATCTAGCTGCTGCTACTGCTCCAGCTCTGGTTTGATAGCCCACTTTATTTATTTTATATTCTAAAATTGAATCTAAAGTATTGGCTTCTTCTTCAGTATAAGCATGACATGTTAATAATTTTTTTCTTTCTTTTGTAGCATATGGTTTAGTTAATAAATTAGTAACAACTATATCAATTTTTTCATTTATTTTATCTGAATATAAATAAGTTTTACCTTCTTTTAAAGCAATTATAGTATTATTTTCATATTTAGCAATAGATGGATCTTTTATCTTAAAATCATAATCTTCTTTAATAAAAGTAATATCTTTATATTCTAAATTATAAGTTTCATCTTTAATTAAATAAATAATATTATCTTTGAAAATAAATGACATAATATTTGTTATATAATCCGTTAAATTGTATTCTTCAGTTTTATTACCATTTTGTTCAATATATATTTTATATTTATCATTAGGATTTATATTTAAAATGCATTCATCATTAATACTAGAAGTACTATACTTTTCTTTTTCTCCTTGAGCATAACAAGTAAATACTTTATTTTTTTCTTTTATAGTTATTTTGATTTTAGCCTTATTTTGTTCTGAATCAAAACTTTCTAATATGATCTTATCAATATTTATGGTGTTAAATGTATCATATATTTTGTATCCAGAAATAGCTATTAAAACAACACTTAATAAGATAATTACAATTCCTAAAAACCTCTTCTTATCCATCTCAATCCTCACAATTAAAGTATATAAAAAAAGATTGAGTTTATCAATCTTTATTTAGATAATTTTTTTAAATATAGAGTTTTTCTTTTCATTTGAAATCTTGTATAAATTTTATATTTAGGAATATTTTCTAATATTTGTTTTTGTTTATTATATAAATGTTCGAAATAGTTTTTATTTGAATACATTAAGATTGGTCCATAAGTTAATTCTTTAAAATTATATTTTTTATGTCCTTTTAAGAATACGATGTTTATATAATAGTTTCCATTATCATAAACTGCTGATTCATGAGATATAAAATATCCTTTAGAAGTAATAAACTTTCTTAAAATGTAATAATCATTATTTGATTGAATTATCATTTTATCTATTTGTTTTAATTTAGGATTACTTAAGATCTTAATAATTGTATTGGAACCCATTCCACTAATTATAAGCGTATTTACATCTTCAGGTATACCTTTGATACCATCACATAGTTTAGCCTCTATTTCGTGCTCTAAATGGTTTTTTTTAATGTTTTTAATTCCATTATTTAAAGCATTTAAATTAACATCACTAACATAAGCTTTAGGAATTATTTTATTTTTAACTAGATAAATATCTAAATAAGCATGATCACAGCCAATATCAGCAATAATATCTTTTTCAGTTACTAAGCCAGCAATTGATTTTAAACGATTAGATATTTTCATTATTCCACCATGAAGTCTTTTAATTTTTTAGCACGTGATGGATGTCTTAATTTTCTTAAAGCTTTAGCTTCAATTTGTCTAATTCTTTCTCTAGTTACATTAAATCTTTTACCAACTTCTTCTAAAGTATAGCTTGTTCCATCAATTAAACCAAAACGTAACTCTAAAACTTGTTGTTCACGAGGTTGTAAAGTTGATAAAACTGCTTTAATTTCTTCTTTTAAGATTTCATTTGTTGCATAATCTTCTGGTCTCATTGATCTTTCATCTGGAACAAAGTCTCTTAATAATGAATCTTCTTCTTCACCAATAGGAGTTTCTAAAGATACAGGATCTTGACTAATCTTAATTACTTCTCTTACTTTATCAACAGAAATACCCATTTTCTTAGCAATTTCTTCTTCGCTTGGTTCACGATTTAATTCTAAAGTTAATTGTCTTTGAATACGAGCCATTTTATTAATTGTTTCTACCATATGAACTGGAACTCTGATAGTTCTTGCTTGATCGGCTAATGCTCTAGTAATGGCTTGCCTAATCCACCAAGTTGCATAGGTAGAGAATTTATATCCTTTATCACAGTCAAATTTTTCAACGGCTTTCATTAAACCAATGTTACCTTCTTGAATTAAATCTAAGAATAATAAACCACGACCTACATATCTTTTAGCAATAGATACAACTAAACGTAAGTTAGATTCGGCTAAAATATTTTTAGCTTCTTCATCACCAGCAGCTACTTTTAATGATAATTTCATTTCTTCTTCTGGAGATAATAAGCTAATACGACCAATTTCTTTTAAATACATACGTACAGGGTCATTGATATTAATATCTTTAGTTAAATCTTCATCATTTAGAACAACAACTTCTTCTTCCTCAATTTTATTATCACCAGCATTGTTTTCAGCTTCTGATGTTACTACGGCAATACCATTTTTAATTAAGTCATTATAAAGTTCATCTAAAGCATCACTATCAATTTCTAAACCTTTTAGTGCTTCAGCTAATTGTTCAAAGGTAATATGACCATTTTTCTTTCCTAATTCGATTAATTCTTGTTTTCTTTCTTCAAAAGTTTTAATTTCTTTAACTACTTTTGCCATTATTCTTCACTCCCTCGTTTTAACTTAATGATTAGATCATTTAGTTCTTCTTGTCTTTTAATGTCTGTCTCATTTTTTAATTCATTTTTTAATTTATTAATTTGATTTTCGGTAATCCATTCTTTAATCATCTTAATATAATTATCAAAATCAGTTTCTATATTAGTAATTCCTTCATATTCATTAATTATTCTAAAAATAGTATCTTTATAGGGAAGATCACTAATATAAGTAATAAAATCTGCTAAATTAAATTCACCATTAATGGTTTTGAAAGCTATTATATCATTAGCGATTAATTTGTAAACCTTTTCTGGAAAATAATTTAAATCTCGCTGATATTTCTTAATATATGGTTCATTATTCATCATTATATAAAGAATTGATTCAGCAGCTTTACTATATTTATTTAATTTAATTTTAGGTTTAGGTTTTTCAATAACTTGAGGTTTAATCTTTTCTTTTTTGATTAATTTAGCATTAAGTAAATCTTTATCAATTTGATAATCTTCACTTAATTTATTAATAGTAATTGTTTTTAAAATATCATCATCACTTTTATTAAGTTCATCAATTACTTCATTAATATACTCTGCTAATTCATCTGCTTTATTTAAATTACGTTTATTTTTGTAGTAATTTAACTTGAAATCAAAGTAAGTAAGAGCATTCTTAATATTATCTTTAAAAGCATCGATTCCATACTTTAAGATGTATGAATCAGGATCTTTTTCACCAGATAATCTAACAACGCTTACTTCAAGTCCAGCTTGAATTAAAGCTTCACCATTAGCTATAGTACTCTTTTCACCCGCAGCATCATTATCCATCATCAAAATAACTTTACTATTTAATCTTTTAAGTAAGTTAATATGATCTTTTGTTAAGGCAGTACCCATTGTAGCACAAACATTTTTAACACCACTAGAATAGATTCTAATGGCATCAATCTGTCCCTCTACTAAGATGACTGTTTTGGTCTTCATACTTTCTTGTTTACATTTATCATAGTTATATAAAGTATTCCCTTTTTTAAAGATAATATTTTCTCTAGAATTAATGTATTTACTAGTATCTTCATTATTGTAGATACGTGCTGAATAAGCAATAACATCTCCTTTATCATTTCTAATTGGAAAAGTTATTCTATTTCTAAATAGATCTAGAAGACCATTTTCACCATGATTAGCTAAACTTAAATCAACTATTTCTTTTTCAGTATAACCTTTAGATAATAATATTTTATTTAAATTATTATCATTTAAAGCTAAACCAATACCAAATTCTTCAATAATCTTTTCATCTAGTTTACGATTATTAATAAGATATTCTTTAGCTTTATTACCTAAAGAACTATTTAAATTATTAATAAACAATTTATTAGCAAGTTCAACTAAATCATAGTATCTTTTATTAGGAGTATTTTTCTTAACATCGACATTTAAGTTATAACCTATTTTATCTGCAACAATTTTAACTGCGGTTACAAAATCTACATTTTCATAATTTTCAATAAAGGTAAATACATTACCAGAATTACCACAAACGAAACATGTATATATTTGTTTATCAGGAGATACACTTAAACTTGGTGAGTGATCATCATGAAATGGACATAAACCAAAGAAGTTCTTACCTTTAGGTTCAAGATTAATATATGATGATATAATATCAACAATATTAGCATGATTACGTATGTTATTAATATCTTCATTTGGTATTACAGCCATAAAAACACCCTCTAATATTTATTTATTACCCTTAAGTACTTGATTTCCTTTAAATTTTTAACAAAAAAGTTAAATTTCAGAAAATTTTGTTATATTTTAGCATATTTTAATACTTTTTTACATAAAATATTAATTTAAAACAAAAAAAGAAACCAAAATGATTTCTTTATTCTACAACAAAAGGATTAGATGCGGTTCCATCACCACTATTTATTGTTACATCTGATTTTAAGGCAATTGTTGGTCTAAGGTAAGTAGCTGTATTATTATCAGTTAACCCATACGAAGAGTAAATCATATATAAACTAGTGGAATTGTATGGGGTCATTGTGCCAAATGATGAAATATTATTTAACAAATAATTTGTATTATTTGTTTCTGTACTAGTACTTAAACCCGCAAACATTAACTCATCTGCAGTTAGTAAACCAATTGGATATGTAAATGCTGCATTACCTACTTTTGTATCAGATACAGTATATTTTGATAATTTACCACCTAGGTTATCATTTATACATGTAAATGTTGGTGTTTTTGCAGTTAATCTATCATAAGCAGCAAATTTTGAATTGCTTGTATTATAATTTTTATCATTACACCAGACTACATCTGCTAGTTTACTTGTATATTTAGTTAATTTTTCTGAATACCATTTTTCTAGTGTTGTTACGTATGTATTTTTGTAAGTATTTTTATAAAGTTCACTATATTGGGCTCGGCTTGGCTCTGGCCTGGCAACAAAGCTTGGATCATTAGTGCTAGATAATAATCTTGTTGAATTGTTGTAAGCAATATCGCCTAAAGAGCTATTTGACTTTCCATACATCATAGCCGGATATGAAGCATAACCTGTAAACCGTTCATTTTGATAAGTTTTGGGACTGGTATCTGAACTTAATTTTAAGGCTGCTGAGTTGTTTGTTAGATTAACACAACTAGCACTATCATTATTTTGTAGAGTTAGTTTTATTGATCCATCACCGGTTATTCTGACGATTCTCCAACACATATTAGCAAAGGTTACATAATTGTTTTCTACGGCACCACGATAATAATATGTTGTACCATAATCATCAGTATTTTTTATTAAGCCTTCGTCAATAGTTGATGTGGTACCTATTGATGTTTTGGGACTATCATTTACACCTTGTTTTAAGATGTTATTAGATAAAGTATTACTTATATTTTTTATTTCAATTCTGGCTTTAAATTTTTTAGTTGTAGTTGTTTCTTTAGCTGGTTCATCAATTAGTAATTTAATGTTGTTTTTTGTTTCAGTTTTATTAACTGAACTTAATGTTGATGAATTTGCTACCGTAATTTGATAACTATGAGTACTACTTGAATTTGTAGTAGTTCCGGTCCCTAAGGTTATTTCTTGATTAGTTCCTTTTTGAATAGGTATATTACTAGCATTAGAAATCATAGTTCCATTATTACCAGTATTTGTTCCTGTTAAGGTATATTTTAATTCATCTGTTGGGTATGTATTTTCTTCAATTATTAATTTAGCAATATATGTTTGTTCTTGATTTTCACTGTTAGTTACGACAAAATTTTTATTGACTCTTGCTAAACTTGAATTTTCTGATAATGTTAGGTTTCTGCCGGAACCATTATATACTATTGAACCATCGGGATTAACAGAATTCATGATTAAGTGTCCAGCAAATTTTGCTTCTTGGGAAACATTTTGCTCTTTGCCATTATCTAGAAAAAACATTTTTAGATTATAAGTATGAACAACTTTAGTTCCTTTATTAAATGTTCCTACTCCTAATTCATAAGTTCCAGTTTCTTTTAATAATTCTTGATTTGTTGTTATAGCCGGAATTAGACTTCCATTATTACTTGTGTTGGTTCCCGTTAAGGTATAACTTAAATAACTATCTTCAAAGGTATTATTATCTACTACTAGACTTATTGAATAATTCATCTTTAAATCGGTGGTATTATTTCCAGTTACTGTAAATGTTTTAGTTACCCAAGCATCGGCTCTTGGATAAACATTTTGGATTGTAATATTACCAGAGCCATTATCATAAGTTACAGTCATTGAACCACCTTTGGCATAAATTGTTGATGAGGATTCATTATTACTCACACTTGAAAAATATGCATATGATAGTCCTCCAAAAATCAAACTTATAAATAATCCAATTACTAGTAATACTATTTTTTGTCTTTTATTCATTTTGACACCCTACTATCTTTCTATTTTATTGTACTATAATACCCCCCACCGGTCAAGGTTAGCAAATTGAATTTTTTGTTCTATGTACGGTACGAAATTTTTGCAGTTAATTTTTCATTTTTCTTAGAGTGGCAACTTAATTCTGAAATATTGTGGGGGGGTCTCATGCTTATTTATTTAATGCCTTATATATCGCCAAGGTAACAATAAAAAATATTGAATATGACCATATTAATTTAACATATAAACTTCTAGAAAAATATCAAACTTATTATTTTTAAATTTAAAACATAGCTAAAGTACACAATATTTTTTACATTTTTAACAAGAAGTTATCTCTATATCTAACGCTTTATTATTTTTGACATAATTTATCTATGGTATTATGACACATACTTCCTATTACTATTGCTCCTAGAGCTGATAGTGGTGGGTATACTATGTATAATCCAACTGTAACTAATCCAATTATTATTGAATAAATTATTTTACCTTTATATGTTCGTGGAGTTGTTAGTGAATCTGTTGCAATAAATACATAAGCGAATAAGATTCCGTTTGAGAAGATATGATCGATTGACTTGCCAATATCATTGGTTATGACTGAGTAAATAATGATTCCTAGGGAAAAGAAAATACTTGAGTAGAATGGTATTTCTTTTTTATAGAATTTTTGATTACATAAGATTACTAAACTTATTATTAGTAAGATGACATGGGTAGTATTTACTCCTCCACTACCTCTACCTATTAAATAATCTAAGGCATCTAGATTTAAGTTATTTACTTTTTCATAGGCATTATTAAATGTAAATGTTCCGGTTATATTAATGATAAAAATTATTATTAGTGCCGTTAAGGCGACGATATTTACTTTATCTTGTTTAATAAATTTACTTAATAATAGCATGATAAATGTTACTAATATAAATAATATTATGTTGGTATTGATACTTATAACTGAAGCAATTAATAAGCCATATAAGGGATGATATGAATCAAAGATGATATGTTTTAGTTTACCTGGCTTCTTTTTGATTATTTTTTCATAGATTATATTTACCAAAACACCAATGGTAAAACCCAGGATATCTAAAATAAGTGGTTTTAAAAGTCCAGGAATACCTACTAAATCATTTATATATAATTTAATACCATTTTTATAAAAACCGGTTATTAATAAAGGGATAAGAGAGATGAATAAATAGATATTAATCTTTTTTTGATTAAGATTATTTTTTAAATAGTTATTCATTTTGATCACCTGGATTTCTTTTAGCTGGGCAGATATATGTACATAAGTTACAGTGTAAGCATTCATTCATTTTATAACCTGATTTAGGATCTGCTCCTACTGGACAATAAGTATTACATAAACCACAGTTAATACATTTAGTTGATCGTGATTTATCTATGGTATTAATAAATACGCTTCTTATTTCAGGGGTTATAATGGCATTCAAGCTATTTATTTCATAACCAGATAGTAAGCCATTAATGATGATATGATAATCATTACTTTTAAATTTAAATTCTTTTTCAAGAATATCTTTGATGTTTGTGCCTATTTTAACTTTCATTACTTTTGATTTAGTTAGTAAGTTGCCTGAGACAGTGATTAGTTTTTCCCTGATTGGTCTTTTACGTTTTAAAACGGTATAGATGGCATAGATGTCTTCAACGGTTAAGACAGCAGTATTTTCTTCTTCTAGATGAAATTCATTTAATAAGACTTTTGGATGACCGGATGGATATAAATCTGGTAAAAGTTTTAAATCAATATTAGGATATGTACCAATTTGATTAACTAGAGTTATGACGTTATCTTGATCGTTGTTTTTAATAGCAAAGTAACATTTATCTATTTCTAGAATTTTACATAGAGCATCAATACATTCTAGGATTTCATCAGTATGAGCACTTATTAAGTAACTTAGGGTTTCTTCGTATGGTTCATAGTCTATTCCATTTATTATTAGATTTGATTTATTTAATGGTTTTAAATAGGCATTATACTCTTTAATTAATTGTAATAGTTCTTCTTTTGAATAAGTACTGATATCTTTTTTACTACCTCTTAATTTACTAGTTTCTTTAAAATCATTTTCAATGACTATTGCTTTGGACAAGCGACCATTAATTATAGTTTCACATAGTCCCATGATATCACCAGAAACAGGACTATAAACTTTTTTATCTTTATTAGTTAAGATGATACTATTTAGGTTTACTAGTTCATGATTTTTTATTTTTAATTCATAATCTTTATCGTAAGGTATATAGATATAATCAGTATCTAAATACTCTTTTATTTCTTTATTGCATTTAATTAAAGGGTTTTCTTTAATTTGGTATAACTTCATATTTTTACCACCTTAATTCATTATATAATAGATTATAAATTAATGCAAAAGAAAAAGCCTTGATTAAGGCTTAGTTATTTTTAAGTATTTCTAAAGCTTTACGCATTTTTAAGTCATAGCTAATCATATCTTCTCCACCGATCATTTGTAATAGATCTTCTTCAGATACTTCATATTTTTTAGCCATAGCTGTTGTTTCAGTTTTTGTTTCTTCAGCAGTAATTTCAATTTTTTCTTTTTCAGCAATTGCTTCTAATAAATATCTTGATTTAATTCTATTGATTGCTTCTGGTTCCATCATTTTCTTTAGACTTTCCATAGTTGTTTTAGTAAATTCTAAGTATTGTTCCAAAGTAATTCCTTGCATTTTTAATTCATCACGATATTGATTTAACATACGATTTATTTCTTCATCAATAATTTCTGGATTTACTTCTACTTCCATATTTTCGATAGCTTTATTTAATAATTCACCGATGTATTTGTTTTCAGCATCTACTTCTTTATGTTCTGTTAAGTGTTTTTCAACTTCTTTTTCTAATTCTTCTTTAGTTTTAACGTTTTCATAACCTAAATCTTTAAAGAAGTCTTCATTTATTTCTGGTAATACTCTTTTTTTAATTTTAGTTACTTTAACTTTGAAAGTAACGTCTTTTCCTTTTAAATTATCTACATATTCTTCTGGGAATTTTAAGTTTAACTCTTTTTCTTCACCTATTTTCATTCCAACTATTCCTTCTTCAAAGCCAGGAATAAATGTGTGAGAACCGATTTCAAGTGGATAGTTAGTACCTGTACCACCATCTAATTTTTTACCATCTACATAACCTTCAAAGTCAATAACAGCAGTGTTACCTTCTTCAACTGTTCCTTCTTCTAATTCAACGATATCAGCTAAATGTTCTTGTAAGTGAGTAATTTCATGTTCTACTTCTTCTTTAGTTACTTTAGCTGTTTCTTTTTTGATACCTAATGCTTTATATTTACCTAATTTAACTTCTGGTTTTTCAATGATTGTGAATTTGAATTCTACACCATCAGCATTAATAGATGTAATATCTAATTTTGGTTCACATACAGGAACTGCTTTAGATTCTTCTAAAGCTTTATGATATGCATCATTAATAGATAAATCAACAGCATCCATAAATAATGATTCAATACCAAATTTTTTGATATAGATATCTTTAGGACAACTTCCTTTTCTAAAACCATCAACTTTTAAATCTTTTTTCTTATTATTGAAAGCTTTATCTAGGGCTTTAGTCCATTCTTCTTTTTCTAAACGAATTGTTACTTCTTTTACATTTTTCATTTATATTTTCTCTCCTTTAAGCCCTTTTATTATACTTTATCTCGCGATTTAATGCAACAACAAAAACTATTGTTTATCTTTTTAATTTGTGTTATTATAGTCACCTGGAAATGAGGGATAGTATGAAAGAATATGTTCAAAGATTTTTTCATTTACTTGATGAATCAATGGATATAATTAATTCAGTTATTTCATTAGATGATTATGAATTAGTTCAAACTGAAAGTGGCATACAATCAAGTAATAAATTAATGCTTAAAAAACCTAATGACGATAAATCATATATCTTAATGGAATTAACAAGTAAAAATGTTATTAAGATTCAAGCAGGTTTTGATATTATGAAAGATTCTAAATATAAAGGTATTTCTTGTGAAGTAGCATTAAATAGTGGTGATAAATTTAATTTATTAATTACAGGATATGCTAATTATGATGGAGAGTTAAGAGAAGTAACTGCAAGATTATCTGATCAAGATGGTTTTAGTTTTTATGGCAATGATAAATTAGGATTTAGTATTTGTGATAAAAAGTTTCTTAAAGAAGCAGGTATTGAACCTGATGTGGTGATTTCAAATGAAGAATTAAGAAATCTATTAGGCGATGAGATGTTTAATAATTTAAAGGTTAAATTTTTAACTAGTAGAATTATGTTTGAACAATTATGTAATAAAAAATCTTATGAAGCAATGAAAAATGCTAAAGTTAATGTTTTAGAGGGGGATAGTTTGATGATTAATAAAGCTTTAAAGGAAAAATTATTTTTAAGTGATAAAGTAATAGAAGATTTAAATACTATTTTATATTTTGATGGTTATGTTGTAGATGAGAATATGAGTACTCCTAGTACAGTAGTTCTTACTTCTAAAGAAGATTTTTTAGGTGGTGATTCTATTGTACGTATAAGTCTTGGTTCTGATAAACATTCTGTTGTAGCTTTTTCTAAAGGATTTGTTTATGGCAATGATGAGGAAGCTATGAGTTCTTCTACTTTAATTATTAAGAAGGATATGATTAGTTTAATAATGCAATATGATGCTAAAGGTAAAACTATTATGGGTAGTTTCTTAGATGGTATTTATTCTTATAGTGGTGTTACTTACTGTGATGAAGAAGATATGCGTGAAGTTGCGGAAAATGATATGGTAGTTGCAACTTTACTTTCTAAAGTTAAGTTCTTAACTTCAGCTAAAGCTGAACTTCCTATTATGCAAAATAAACAAAGTGAAATAGATGAAGAATTTAAATTTTAATTAAAAAAATCGTTAAGCAACCTTAACGATTTTTATTTGATATGAACCAGTTGGAGATTCAACATCGATTGTGTCTCCTTCTTTTTTACCAATGATAGCTTTACCGATTGGTGATTCGTTTGATATTTTATTTTCAAATGGATCAGCTTCCATTCTACCTACAATATTATATACTTCTTCTTCATCATCATCTACATAAGAAATAGTTACTGTTGAACCTAAATCTACTATATGATCAGAAGTTTTTTCTATTATTTGAGCATTAGCTAACATAAATTCTATTTGTTTAATTCTACCTTCTACTTCGGCTTGTTCATTTCTAGCAGCATCATAGTCAGCATTTTCAGATAAGTCTCCTTGAGCTCTGGCATCTTTAATTGCTTCGATAACTTTAGGTCTTCTAACATTTTTAAGGTTATCTAATTCTTCTTCCAATTCAAGAAAACCTTCACTAGTTAATAATATATCTTTTTTTGACATTTAAATCAAATCTCCTTTAAAAATAAACTTAAATAAGAATACTATAAAAGTAGTTATTTGTCAAACACTTTTAAACGCATTATATCGTTTTCCTGTAAAGGTAAATTTATACGCATTTTAAAGGTCATTTGAGCTTGATTTGCTTTTTCTATAGGTAACATATCCTCATTATAAATTTCTTCTATAGTATAGTCTAAAGTATCAAAATTAGGACTAATAAATTGCACTTTTGTGCCTTTTTCAAAATAATTTCTTTGTTCAAAAGTTACAATACCATTATCATTAGATTTAACAATAGCTAAAAAGTCTTGATTTGACACTTCATTTTTACCATCTGTATAATATTGTTCTTTAATTGTTGGAAATGTATTAAAGAATTGAGGTACACTTTCACGATTAGCACATCTATTTAATACTTTAAGATAATAAGAAGTTAATTCATCAGTTAAAGTATTATTTTTAATACTATCAATTATTTTACGATACGATAAAAGGATAGTAGCTATATAATAAATTGAACGCATTCTTCCTTCAATTTTAAATGAATTAACTCCAATATCAATCATATCTTTAATATTTTGAACCATATTTAAATCTTTAGGACACATTTGATATGTATCTGATAATTTATTTTGATTATCATCTTCATAAGTAAATGACCAACGACATATTTGGGCACATCCACCACGATTAGCATCACGATTAGTAGCATAGTTACTCATAATACAACGTCCACTTATTGATGTACACATAGCACCATGTATGAAGGCTTCAATATCTAGACTGGTAATTTCTTTAATTTCTTTAATGTCTTCTTTAGAGCATTCACGAGCAAGAACTACTCTTTTAGCACCTAATTCTTTATAAAATAAAGCTGCTTCTTTATTTAGAGTACTTGCTTGAGTTGAAACGTGTAATTCAGTATTTAAATTTAATTCTTTCCATAAATGCATGATATAGATGTCACTAGCAATAATGGCATCAACACCTACTTCATTTAAATATAATAAATATTCTTTTAAACCATCAATATTTTCATCATGCAAAATAATATTTACAGTTATATATACTTTTTTATTTAAACTATGAGCATATTCAACTGCTTGTTTAATTTCTTCGTTGGAAAAGTTTTTAGCATTAGCTCTTAAACCAAAATTTTGACCACCAAAGTAAACTGCATCAGCTCCATAGTGAAAAGCAATTTTTAATTTTTCAAAATCACCTGCTGGACTTAATAACTCAACCATTGATATCACCTATTCTATAAATAGTTTTATTTTCATAAAATCTATTATCTTCATTAAAGTGTTTACCATTTAATGCTTCTTTTATATCATTTGGAGTTAATTCATTAGG
This sequence comes from uncultured Bacilli bacterium, assembly GCA_934086935.1. Taxonomy (GTDB): domain Bacteria; phylum Bacillota_I; class Bacilli_A; order RF39; family UBA660; genus CAG-533. The sequence continues at coordinate 36,566 of CAKOIQ010000006.1, read as the reverse complement.
ATCAATGTAATAAAATAATATCTTACTATCATCTATAGTATTTAGTTTATCTATTAGGTTAAAATATTTATGATAGAAAAGAACTGTACCATAATTATTTTCAATAGCTAAGAATTCTATATCATTATTAGTTCTTAAAATACCCTTTTTAACGTCTTTTAAACCTTTATATTCATTATAATATGATAATAGATATCTACGAGAATACATAGCCATATTAAGGCCTAAAATAGGTAAAACAACTTCTTTGCTAGAATTTGCTAAAATATAATCTAATTCTGAATGTTCTAATTCATTAGATAAACAAACACTATAAACTTTATCAAGCCATATATTAATAGATCTTACATTAGTAACAAAATGAGATTGATTCCAAATTAAATTAATACCAGTATCCTTTAACATATGATAGACACCAATATCTTCATAAAAAATACCATTTACAAATAATAAATCATTGATAATATTTTTAAAAGAATCACAATCTTTATTTTCAAAAACACGATTAATTAACAAATATACATTAATATCTAAATTTTTAAGTTCATCTAAATTAAAAGAATTATACCCAATTGAGTACCCTTTTAATGGAAAAAGAAAGTTAGTTATACCTACTTTCTTATATTCTTCTATTTCAGATAAATTATTTATACGAACTAATAATTTACTATTTTTTATCATTATTACGTTTAAAGCTTACAGATAAGCCATCTCCTATGTCATAAAATTTAGTTATGTAATCTTTATTTTGATTTAGAAATTCAATGTATTTTTCAATTTTATCTACGATTCCTCTTAAATTTTTACTTTTAATTGTTCCTTTATTATTTACTAAACCATGGAATTTTAAGTTATCCGTAATAATAACTCCACCTGGGTTTAAATAATTACAGAATTTTTCAAAATATTTAATATATCCACCTTTAGCAGCATCAATAAAGATTAAATCATATGAATGTCCAGCTAAATTTACTTCTAGAGCATCATTATAAACAATATCGATTCTTTTATCTAAGCCACAGGCATTAACATTTTTAACGGCTTCACGATATCTTTTTTCATCTCTTTCAATGGTTGTAATTTCAACTTCTGGTGTAGCATTAGCCATAAGGATAGCTGAATAACCAATAGCTGTACCGATTTCTAAAACACTTTTAACATTATTCATTTTAATATATTTCATGATAAATTTAATTGAATCTAGTTCAATAATTGGAACATTATTTGCTTCGGCATAACGTTCCATTGCTAATATGGTTTCTTTCACAAAAATCACCTACTTCGTATTATATCACATTATATTTTATGAAAGCAAATGGTTAAAAAGGACTATGGTTAATATTGATACCATAGTCCTTCTTTTTTTAAGTTTGATACTACTTTTGTATGTTCATTATATGTTTTACTAAAATAAGTTTTTTTATTTTTATCAGCGACAAAATAGAAATAGTCGTTTTTCTTTGGCTCGATTGTTGATGAGATTGAGTTTAGGCTTGGACTACAAATTGGTCCAACTGGTAATCCTTTAATCGGACATGAACTTTCAGCTCTTGTATTATAACCATTACATGCTTTTAAATTACTCATTGATAAATCTTTATTAAAGTTTTTTTGAACACCGTAATAAGTTGTAACATCTGATCCTAAAGTCCATCCTGCATCAATACGATTATAAAATACTCCGGCAACACCAGCACGGTCATCACTTCCAGCACCTTCTAATTCAACAATAGATGCTAATGTCAATAATTGATGAATACTTAAACTAGATAAATTAATTTCTTCTTTATATACATCAAGTTTTTCTCCCATAGTTTTAACCATTTTAGTTAAGATTTCTTCTATGGTTGCATTTTTCTTAAAGTTATAAGTGTCTGGGAATAAGTAACCCTCTAACGGATAATATATTTTATCACTCTTAATATCTTCAGTTATGAACCAATAATTATTTATTAATTTATTTAAAAACGCTTCATTTGATGCTGTTTCTTTTACTTCGTCTATTGTATAGTTAAAGTTATCACTTATTATTTTAGCATAATCAGTAAATCTTTTACCTTCAATGAATGTTACGGAAATTCCTTCGTTTTCAATGGAAGTATTACTATTTAAAACGTTAATTATTTCATCAACACTCATACTTTTAGATAAATTATAACTTCCTGCATATAGTTCTTTAGTACTATTTAATTTAATGTATACTTTAAAGAATAACGCATTTCTAATTAAACCTTCTTTTTCAAGTTTTTCAGCAATGGAGTTTTTACTAGCACCTTGTTCTACTACAAATACGATATTTCCTTCTTCATTTTTATCTATTGGTGATAGATAAATACTTGATATAACTATAACTGCAATTAGTCCGGCAATTATGATTCCAAATAAAATAATTAACCATTTACTAATTGAGTGTTTACTACTAGTTTTTGGCACTATCATCACCTATTTTCTCTTGTAATGATGATAGGAGTTTTTCAATATTTTCCCATTCTTCTTCGGTTTCTATTTTACCTAAATCTGGATCTTTACCAGTTGGATCAAAAGTATTTGCGTATACTTTAATATTTCCATTTTCATCTAAAGAGTTGTCTGTAAAAACAATGTAACTCTTCTTAAATTTATCATCGTCAAAGGTAAATAAAACATCACAAACTAATTCTTCACCTTTATTATTTGTTATTGTAAATTTTCCACTACTTTTATCCATTATTATTTCTCTCTTTCCTTAAATATGTATCTAAAATTATACATGCAGATAATTCATCAATGACATTCTTTCTTTTTTTACGAGAAACATCTGCATTTATTAGTATGTTTTCAGCTTCTACAGTACTTAATCTTTCATCAATTAGATTTACTTTTAATTCTTGCCTTGATTCTAATTTTTCTTTAAAAGATAAACTTCTTTCAGAAGCAAATCCCATCGTGTTATCCATATTTTTAGGTAATCCTAAAACTAAAACTTCAATTTTTTCTTTTTTAATTATTTCTAACACTTCATCAACAGCATCATCAACATTTTTAAATCTAATTAGTTTATATGGTGACGCAATAAGGCCACTGCGATCGCTTGTTGCTAGACCTAAAGTTTTAGTTCCTAGGTCCATTCCTAAACATTTCATTTTCTTAAATAACTTTCTATAATTGTCATTAAGATTTTAGTACGATCTATTTCTAATATTTTATCTCGGGCTCCTTTATATGATGAGATATAACCAGGATCTCCTGATATTAAATATCCAACTAATTGATTAATTGGATTATATCCTCTTTCTTCTAAAACTTCATATACTTCAAATAAAGTCTTACTGATAAGAGCATTTTCTATTTCTTGTTTTTCAAATAGATTAGTCTTTTCTAACATACTATCACCTCAGATACTAATATTTTATCATTTGTCTATTGCTTATTCAAGGTTAGAGAGAAAAAAAGAATCATAAATTTTATGATTCTTGATTAACATCAGATATTTCTTTGGTTTGCATTAAATCTCTAAGTGCATCATCAACACTCGTTGGTTCTTTTTCTAAATTAGTAAATGTTTTTTGAAGTGCTTCTTCACGAGCTAATGCTTTTTCATCTGCTTCTTGTTTCTTTTTATCTTTCTTATTATCTTTTTTCTTATAGAAGAAAATAAAGTATGCGGATAAACCAATAATTAGTGTACTACCAACAATTAATAAAATTATTAGTAGTTTATTATTATTTTTCTTAACAGTTGGAGCAATTACTGGTGCAGTTGTAGTTGTTGTATTTTCTTTAAATTCTTCCCTTGTAACTGTAATATTATAAATTTTCTTTTCTTCAGTTTCAGCTGATGTTACAGTTATTGTTATAACATTTTCACCAACTTTAAGGTTTTCATTGCCTTTAATTTGAATATCAGCATTTTCATCTTCACCTAAAGCATCTATTTCAATACTTTCTGTTTCGTAATCAACTGTTGCGGTGTAATCTAATTTATTTTTATCAAATTCTTCAGCAATTTTGAATCCTTTAATATTTAAACTAGCTAAATAATTTGAACCATCAGTTGTTTCGCCACGATAAATGGTAAAATTATAAGTTTCAGTATTCTTACCATCTTCACTTGTAAAGGTAAATATAGCAATATTCTTACCCATAGAAATGTTTATTTTATTTGGAACATTTGAATCTGGGGCACATCCTACTGAACAAGTTACAGTATAGTTTGCTCCTGATTCTTCTGTTGTTGGTTTAATTGTTACTTGTTTAATAGTATCTTTATTTACATAAATTTTATAATCTTTAATACTTTTATCAAAAGCTGGTTTAATTGTGGCGTTAGCAACTGTAAAACCGCTTAATTTAGCACTGGTATTTAAAGGTGCAGTTGTTGTACGAGGGTTATTTTTAATAGTAAAATCTTTTTGAATGCTTTCTCCATTCGTACTAGTTTCCTTATTTTTAAATTCTACATTAGTGATTTGAAATAATGTTTTTGTTGAATAGGAAACATCTTCTGGTAATGTTAAAGCGGTAAGAACAAGAGTACCAATATTACCAGATGTTAGTTTATCACTTGCAGCAATAAAAACACTATCATCAGTTAATGCCTGAGCATATCCAAATGAATTATTATCTAAGTTTGGTTTTAATAAACTTTTATCATAAGCTAATTTAAATTGTACTTTATCTATAGTTTCTGTGCTATCTAGATTTAATTTAATATTAACTTTGATATTACCATCTTCATTTATTGTAGTCGTATCTGTTTCTAATGATAAACTAGCAGCATTTACATTACTAATAAAAGCAAACATTAAAAACAAAGCTAATAAATATTTTTTAATTTTCATTTTACAACCTCTTTTACTATAAACTAATTTTATCATATTATGATATTTTTGCAAGTCCATAATAATTATATTAATTTTAAAAGTATTTCATTCATAACATATATTTTTTCAGGGTTTATAAATAAATAACCATTTTTATAGATAAGTTCCTTATTTTTTATTAAAGGTTTAACAGGAAATACCTCTTGAATATTTACTTCATATTTATCATAAAAATCTTGTAAATTTATTCCTTCTATCTTTCTTAATCCAAGCATTACTTCGTATTCCATAATTTCTTGTTTAGATAATAGAGCTTCTGATTCACGATATTTTTCATCGATGTAATCATTTAAATTTCGAGTATTTTCATATCTAAAACCATTAATATATCCGGCTGCTCCAAGACCAAAACCATAATATTCTTCATTATTCCAATAACTTAAATTATGTTTAGATTGATATCCTGAAAGAGCAAAGTTACTCACTTCATAATGAAGATATCCTCTTCTTTTAAGTTTTTTACAAATATATTCATACATTTTTAAATCTAACTCTTCATCAATATTAGTTACATGTAAATTATTTATTTTAGTATGTTGTTCTATAATTAATGAATAAGTACTGATATGTTCAGGTTTTAATTTTAAAAATAATTTAATATCTTTCTTTAGTGTTTCAAGAGTTTCTCCAGGAATTGCATACATTAAATCTAAATTGATGTTATTTATGCCATAATATCTAATTAAATTCATTTTGGTACGAATATCTTCAAAATTTGATTCTCTTTCCATGAATTTTAGATTTTTAACATTAAATGATTGAACTCCAATACTAATACGATTTACTCCTTTAACAACAAGTTTAGATAATAAATTATCATTTATATCATCAGGATTACATTCAAAAGTTATTTCACAATCAGTTGTGCGATTAAATACTTTAATTATATTAAATAATTGTTCTAGTTCTTTTTCTTTTAGACATGAAGGAGTACCACCACCAATGTAAATTGTATTAACCTTCTCCCCCATGTAGAATTCATTTACTTCTTTTTCTAATGCATTCAGATAATTGGATGCAAATTTTTCATTATAAAACATTTTACAAAAATCACAGTATGAACAGATATTTTTACAAAAAGGAATATGAATATAAACATGCTTCATATTTTACCACCATTTAAATTATACTTTTTTTATTAAGGAAAAACAACAAAAAAGTTCAGAATTACTGAACTTATGATGTTTTCACAACAAATGTTAGACCAGATGGTTTTCCACTACTTGCATTAAATTTATCTGCATCAGTTTGAGTACGTGCATATCCACTTGTTGCAGCACTATTCATTAATATACAAGTCATATCTCTAACATTCGATGTATCAAAGCTGCTTAGGTCTAAAATGGTTGCTCTACTGTCACAAAACATATATGACATATCGGTTACTTTTGAGGTATTAAAATTACTTAAATCTAATGTTGTTGCTCTACTGTCCCAAAACATATTTGACATATCCGTTACTTTTGAGGTATCAAAATTACTTAAATCTAATGTTGTTGCTTTATTTTCATAAAACATCCATGACATATTGGTTACTTTTGAGGTATCAAAATTACTTAAATCTAATGTGGTTGCGTCACTTGCAAAAAACATACCAGACATATCTGTTACTTTTGAGGTATCAAATGAACTTAAATCTAATGTTGTTGCTTGACTTCCATAAAACATATTATACATATTTGTTACCTTTGAAGTATCAAATCTACTTAAATTTAAACTGGTTGCCTTATTAAGAGAAAACATTTCGCTCATATTGATAACATTGCTTGTATCAAAACTACTTAAATCTAATGTGGTTGCTTTATTAGAAAAAAACATTCTTGACATGTCTGTTACTTTGGATGTGTCTAGATTGGTTAAATTAAGAGTTTCTAGTTTTGAAAATACAGCAAATAAATATTGAGAATTGGGATTTGCTACTACTCCTCCATTTTGACCAATATATACTTCATATAAACCATCATTATCTTCATCTAAAGTATATGCCATGACACTTCCATTTTGCTTATCACTTACATCCCATGAGTTAATTGCATTACTTGGTACAGTGTTTGTATTATTAAATATTATTGTTTCTACTTCTTCTCTATCAATGGGTCCATTAAATGCTAGACTATATGCATATGTATTTTTATTACCCTCCATTAATGCATCATATGCAAGTGTACTTCCTGAATCTATTTTTACATAAGCACTGAACTTTGCTTCTTGTCCATTATTTTGATTTTCACCAGTCTCTTTATAAAATATTCTTAAATTATATGAATGGGTTGATGTTTTCGATTTAAAGCTACCTGCTCCCATAAGTACTTGTCCCATTCTGGGAATTGGCTGATTAGCTTTACTTATTAAAGTATCTGCTAAATTGGTTGCTGTTCCACTTATTGAATATGTTAAATCTCCAAAATTAAAAGTATTTTTATTAACAACTAAATACAATCTATAATTCATTTCTAAATCAGTGGTATTGTTACCAGTTACAGTAAATGTTTTATTTACCCAGGCCTCTTCTCTTGGATAAATATTTTGCATTTTAATAGTACCGGAACCATTGGCATACTTTATTGTCATTCTTCCACCTTTAGCAAGAATCGTTGATGATGATTCGTTATTAGTTACTGTTGAAAAGAAAGCATATGATAATCCTCCACATAATAAAACCAGAAATAATATGGTTACTAATAATACTATTTTTTGTTTTTTATTCATGGTTAACAAACACTCCTTATTTTTCTATTTTATTGTACTATAATACCCCCTCCCGGTCAAGGTTAACAAATTGAATTTTTTGTTCTATGTAAATTTACATGTAAGTCAAATGTACGGTAGTGAATTAAAAAACGATATTTGAAATATCGTTTTAATGTTATTTATCAGTTTTTAAGATACTTAAAAAGGCTTCTGGTGGGACTTCAACTGAACCTACCATTTTCATTTTCTTTTTACCTTCTTTTTGCTTTTCTAATAATTTTCTTTTTCTGGAAACATCGCCACCATAACATTTGGCTAATACGTTTTTCTTCATGGCACTGATGTTTTCTCTGGCAATTACTTTTGACCCGATTGATGCTTGAATTGGTACTTCAAATAATTGTCTTGGAATTAATGTTCTTAATGATTTTGTTATCATCATACCACGGTGGTAAGCAGCATCTTTATGAACTATTAATGATAAGGCATCTACTATTTCTCCATTAATTAGGATATCCATTTTTACTAAATCACTAATTTTATAGTCTGATAATTCATAATCAAATGAAGCATATCCTTTGGTATAACTTTTTAATTTATCAAAGAAATCAAAGACAATTTCGGCAAGAGGTAACTCGTAATGAATATTTACTCTTTTTTCATCAATAAATTCAGTGGTTTTATAAATACCTCTTTTTTCTTGACATAGATCCATGATGGGTCCAATGTATTCACTTGGAACAAAGATACTAGCATTAACATATGGTTCCATTATGCTTGCTATTTTTACTTTTTCAGGCATTTCACAAGGGTTATCTACTTCGATGGTTGTTCCATTTGTTAGATTAACTTTGTAAATAACTGATGGTGATGTTGCAATAATATCGATATTGAATTCTCTTTTAATTCGTTCTTCAATTATTTCCATATGAAGAAGCCCTAAGAAACCACATCTAAAGCCAAACCCAAGGGCTTCTGATGTTTCTGGATCAAATGTTAATGAGGCATCATTTAGTTTTAATTTTTCTAAAGCTTCTTTTAAATGATCAAATTTATTTGGTTCGATGGGATAAATTCCACTATAAACCATTGGTTTCATAGGTTTATAACCTGCTAATGGTTTATCTGCTTTATTCTCTTTGGTAGTTATTGTATCTCCAACTCTTACAGTATCTATTGTTTTAATACTGGCAGCAACCCAACCTACAGATCCAGCAGTTAATTTATCTAATGGTTTGGGAGATGGTGTATTTACTCCTAATTCGGTTATTTGATATTCAGCACCAGTACTCATCATAATAATAGTGTCTGATGCTTTGATTTCACCACTTTTAACGCATACAGAAGCAATAACACCACGGTATGGATCAAAATATGAATCAAATATTAATGCCTTGGTACCACCTTCAATTTCTTTAGGAGGATTGATTTTATCAATAATGGCATCTAATAGTTTATCTACACCTTCTCCAGTTTTACCAGAACATAGAATAATATCTTCATCTTTAAAGCCTAATACATCAATAAGTTCTTTTTTAACTTTAGGAATATCAGCATTAGGTAAATCAATTTTATTAATTACTGGAATGATAGTTAAATCATTATTTAAAGCTAGATATAAATTAGCAAGAGTTTGAGCTTCAATACCTTGAGCAGCATCAACTACTAATAATGCTCCATCACATGCAGCTAAACTTCTTGATACTTCATAACTAAAATCAACATGACCTGGAGTATCTATTAAATGAAGAGTATAACCCTTATAAGAAAGCTCAACAGCATTTAACTTAATAGTTATACCTCTTTCTCTTTCAATATCCATAGAGTCTAATATTTGATCTTTCATCTCTCTTTTAGTAACTGACCCAGTAAGTTCTAAAATACGGTCAGCTAAAGTAGATTTACCATGATCAATATGAGCTATAATGCAAAAATTTCTAATGTGGTTCATAAAATCACTTCCGCTAAATATTTTATCATAATTTATCTTTTAATTCTATTTCATGTAAATAAAGATCATAAGTTTTATCATCCATACTATATAAACACTCAGTTATATCTTTATTTAACTTTAATTGAGTATTATAATCATCTAAAAATAAGTATTTAATAACATCTTTATTTGAATCATTAATATAAATATCAAACATATTATTATGAGTATGATTCATATCAATAAAATTATTTAAAATAATTAAATATACTTTCTTTTTATAAAGATATTTTAAATAATTAAATAAAGGAAAATCAATCTTTAATAAATGATCACTTTTGTCAAAGTTAAAATCAATAAGAACTATTTTATTTTTTGATTCAAAAATTACATAACTTCTAACATTATTTTTTTTATCATTAAAGAAATCTAATAACTTCCATTTACTTTTAGTATTTAAAATACTATTTATGACATTGTTTAAATAATCTTCTTGTTGATGATTCCATAAATAATAAAAAGAATATGGGTTTAACATAGATATTTTTTTCATAAATTCCTCCTATTATTTATATTACGTTAAAATACTTCTTTTCCTTTTTATTATAAACTAAAAAAGTGATTTTGTAATCACTTTATTAAATTAATATTGCTTTTATTCTTCGAACACCAGCAGATGATGCTTCTTCTTTAACTATTTTAAATGTTCCTAGTTCATTGGTATTATTTACATGAGGTCCCATACATATTTCTTTTGAAACGTTTCCAATACTATATACTGTAACGATATCTGGGTATCTTTCAATAAACATATGCTCAGCACCCTGTTTTACTGCCTCTTCTTTTGGTAATTCTTCAACTGATACTGGTAATCCTTGTTTAATCCATTCGTTAACTAAGTTTTCAGTATTTTGTTTTTCTTCATCGGTTAATTTATGATCACATGAGAAATCAAATCTCATTCTTTCATTAGTAATGTTTGACCCCATTTGATGAACGTCTTCACCAACGGTTATTTTAAGAGCAGCATTAAGCAAATGAGTGGCAGTGTGATACTTTGTTTCAATTTCAGTATTTCCTGCTAAACCGCCTTTAAACATACCTTTAGAAGCAGTTCTAGATTTTTCTTGATGTTCCTTAAATTTTTCTTTAAAGCCTAGAATATCAACAGTTATATTTTTTTCACTAGCAAGTTCTTCAGTTAACTCAATTGGGAAACCATAAGTATCATATAGTTTAAAAGCAAGATCTTTATCAATTGAAGTTAAGTTTTTAGTTTCTTTTTCAAAGACTCTTAAACCTTTTTCTAAAGTATGATTAAATTTATCTTTTTCTTTTTTTAATTCAGTGAAGACAATATCTTGATTCTTTTCTAATTCATTATAATATTTTTTATATTTATTAATGATTAGTAAGGCTATTTCTTCTTCCCAATTTGAATTAATATCAATATTTAATTTTTTAGCATGTCTAATTGCTCTTCTAATTAATCTTCTTAAGATATAACCACGGTCAGTATTAGATGGTACGACATGAGCATCATCACTTAAGATAAAGCATGATGTACGAATATGATCAGCAATTATACGCATAGATATTTCATTACCATGATATGGTAAATTAGTTATTTCTTCAATTTTTTCAATAACATCTTTCCAGATACTTGATTCATAATTATCGTTAACACCTTCTAATATAGCAGCGGTTCTTTCAATTCCCATACCGGTATCAACGTTCTTTTTGGGTAGTTCAGTGACATTACCTTTTTCATCTTTATAATATTCCATGAAGACGTTATTCCAAATTTCAACCCATCTATTATCTTCTGGATCAAACTTTTCAGGTATTTCATCGTTACTTCTAAAATAGAATATTTCGGTATCTCCACCACAAGGCCCACTTTCACCAGCAATCCAGAAGTTATTTTCAGCATTTAAATAAGCAATTCTTTCTTCTTTGATACCTAGTTCTTTCCATTTATTTGCAGATACTTCATCTTTAGGAATTTTATCATCACCTTCATACACAGTAACGGCTAATCTTTCGATAGGAATGTTTAAGACTTTAGTTAAGAATTCAAAACTATAAGAAATGCTTTCATCTTTAAAATAATCACCTAGAGACCAGTTACCTAACATTTCAAAGAATGTATGGTGAGTTGTGTCCCCTACTTCATCTAAATCAGTTGTACGAATACATTTTTGATAATCAACTAATCTGGTTCCATATGGATGTTCTTTTCCCATTAGATAAGGAATAAGTGGTTGCATGCCAGCAGTATTAAATAAGACACTGGCATCATTTTCTGGGACAACGGGTGCTGATGGGATTTGTTTATGTCCTTTACTAATAAAATAATTTATATATAAATCTCTTAAATTCATTATTGTTCCTTCTTTCTTTGATTCTGAACTAAATTCTGATTTCTTCTAGCAGTTAATATTGTTGCCACTTCATTTTTGTATGCAGGACTAATTTGTTCTAAACGAATATTAATATCATTATAAATTGTACTAACTTTTTCACTTGTTAAATCTGCGATTTCTTCGATTGTATAACCATTTAATACATACATATAAACTTGAATGACTCTTTCTCTGACTTCAGGATTATTAATACTTTCATTCTGTGATGTTTTAGAATTAATAGAATTTTCTATTTCTTCTTTATATTGTGAATGCATTTTTTTATATCTTTCAATATAATCTTTGACAGTTGGAAGACTGATACCAAATATAGATGCAATTTCTCGATATGAGGCTTTAGTTTTAATATAATATAATCCTACTTGTTCAATTAATTTGTTTCTTTGTTCATCAGTAAATTTCTTTGCCACAATTTCACCTTCAATAATAGAATTTTACCATAAAAAAAACTATTTTAAAATAGTTTTTATACAGCCAATATTATATATGGATTAGTTTTAGTTCCGGTCCCACTTACGATGGCTGTTGATTTTATAGCTATTGATGGCCTTAAATAGGCTGAAGGATAAGCATCCCCATATTGCGAAAGCTCTGTTGCATATGTGAAGGTATTATAATATGTGCCATCATACATTGATGGTGAAGAAGTCCACCAAGAACTACTATTAACATATAAATAAAATGATGTATTTGAAGATGAACCCGCACCAGCAAACATTAATTCATCTGCGGTTAGCAAACCAATTGGATATAAAAAAGCACCATTTCCATATGTAGTATCAAACACTGTATATTTTGATAGTTTGCCACCTAAACTATCGTTTGGACAGACAAGAGATGGACTATATGCTTTATATCTATCATAAGCAGCAAAGTTTTCAGTAGATGCATTGTATTTTTTGTCATTACACCAGATTACATCTTCTAAATAATTGTTATAATTGCTTAATTTTTCTCCATACCAATTTTCTAATTTTGTTAATAATTCGCTTTTAGTTGTATTGGCATAAATTACACTGTATTCTTCAGCAGGTGGCGATATTGGTTCTGGCATTGCTAAAGTATCATCAGAGTTAATTTTATTTGAAAGTAAAGCAAAATTATTTTCATTGTATGCTAAAGGTGATTTTATAGTACCATCTGAACCATACTTATATGCAATAGTTTCGGCAGAGCCAGACCATGATTTTCTAAGAACAGTTGGACTAGTCTCACTGTTTAATCTTAAAAATGCTTGATTAGTATTTTCTTGAGTACAGCTGGGTGAATCATTATTATATAAAACTAATTTAATGGCACCATTGCCTGTAATTCTTACGATTCTCCAGCACATTCCTGCAAATGATACATAGTTGTTTTCTACGGCGCCACGATAATAATAACTTGTTCCATAATCATCTGTTGTAGTATTTAATCCTTCATTTGTTGTAGCACTATCTTTTCCTGGAATTGTCTTTGGAGCGTTTGTTGCTGATGCGATTAATGTATCTTTTAAAGAAGTATGTTTAATGATAAATATTTTACCACTTAATTCAGCTGATTTAGTTTTTAATAAATCGGTGTTGGATGTTGAAGTTCTTACTAAATTTTCATATCCGATTTTTAATGTATATGAGTGAATTGTATTAGTTTTAGTAAATGAGCCGCTTCCTAATTTTATTGATGTTCCAACTGGCAAATCTGTAGATGTGACATTGGCTACAGTTCCTGATGATGAAATATTTGTTCCTGTTAGGGTGTATTTATAATTACTGTCACCATATTCAGAATTTTCATCAACTGCTAAATAGATATCATAATCATATGCTGATTCACTTGATCCACTTTCGACTTTGAAAGTTTTTGTCTTTGATTCATTACCAATAATGGTTAAATTGCGTCCTGATCCTGAATAATTAGCAATACCTGTTTCATTGGCATTGTTTATTATTAAATGGGCAGCAAATTGTGCTTCTTGAGCAAAGTTTTGATTTTCATTATTTTCTTTAAAATAAATACTTAGTTGATAAGTATGTACTACATTAATGCCTTTACCAAATTTACCAATACCTAGTTCTATTTCACTTGAATCTATTGATTCATTAGTTGTTATGTTAGGAATTAAAGTTCCATTATTGGATGTATTAGTTCCGGTTAGAGTGTATGATAATAGATTTCCATATTCATTATTATCAACTATTAAACTTATACCGTAATACATATCTAAATCAGTAGTATTATTTCCGGTTACTGTAAAAGTTTTATTGACCCAGGCATTTGCTCTTGGATAAATATTTTGCATGGTAATATTACCTGATCCATTTGCGTATTTGATACTCATTGAACCACCTTTGGCAAAGATTGTTGATGATGATTCGCTATTACTTAAGCTTGAGAAAAAGGCATATGTTATTCCTATTGAAGCTAAAATCAAAATAAAAGCAATTAATATAAATATAATTTTGTCTCGTTTACTCATTTATTTTCACCTACTATTATTATAATAACATAGTGAATAATTTTTTTCATTAAAAAAATGACAAGTTTTTAACTTATCATTTCGTTTAAGAATTTTTTGCTTTTTAGATATAATCCAGTATATCGATCATAATAAGCATTGACAAAGTAATTTATGTTTTTTATTACTTTATCACTTATTTTTAAATCAGTTATGGTATTGATATCTACTAGATAGTACATTCTAAGCATTTTTAGAGTTTTTTCATCATATAACATTTCATTTGTATAACAATTTTGACAAATGTAACCGCCAACATCCGGATCTATTGTTACAATATTATGAGTCGAACCACATTTAGCACAGGAATTAAAGGAAATACCTACTCCTAGATAATCTAATAATTTTAACTCTAAAATGTTAGTTATAACCATGGGATTTAAACCATTATTTATTTTTAATAATGATGATATTAGTAAATTATAAATATCTTCATTATTATTTTGTTTCATTACTTGTGAACTTAAATCACATAAAAAAGACATATAACTAATTAAAGTAATATCTTTTTTAATTGTTGTTAAATCACTAATAATATCTGCACTTTTAACAGTGCTTAGTTTATTTTCATTGTAGTAGATGTTAAACTCAGCATAAGTGAAGGTCATTGTGAAACTTCTCAAAGGGCTTTTAATACTTTTAGCTCCTTTAGCAATGGCACCAATAATGCCATCTTTAGTAAATATATTAATTATTTTACTTGTTTCACCATAATTAGTTTCACTAATTATAATACCTTCTATTTTTTTTAACATAACTATCCTCTTTTATAAATTAAATAATATTCTATTTTGCCGGTTTCTTTAAATTTTTCCCAAGCTTCTTTTTTATCCATAATAAATACCCTTTCTATTTATATAGTGGGGTATTTATTATTTTTTTATTCAAACTAATTGTTTTTCTGGTTTTCTTAATAAACCACGGCACATTCTTTCAAAACATGTTGTTACATTTGATTTATTTATAGGAATATTTTTTTCTGATAAATATTCTAAAATTTGATATATTTCTTCTGGGGTAGATGTACGTCCATCACAGAAATATTTAGTAGCAACTATGCGATCTAAATTTCCTGTTAAATGACTATTTAATAATTCACAATTACCAATAAATTTTTGAAGTAAACCAATATCTTCATGACTGAATGGTGTTTCATTTTTTAATTTAGCTGTCATAATTGTTTGAACATAGGCCTTAAACTTACTAAATCTGATGTCATATTGATCATAATAATCATATGGTTCAAATGATATATGTTTACCATTTATTTCATGTCCTTCTCTTAATTTAACTATTAAACCTTGGAGCATCTCAATAAATGATGTTTTTCTTTCTTCTAGAACTTTACGATATAGTTCATAATAACGAACTTCTTCGGGTGTTCCATTTTTTAAACCTAACAATTCAGCAGTGAACTGATTTTTAAAGTTATAATATTTTCCAGCAATAAAATATGGAAATACATCGCTACTATTGGCATAATCTTCAATTGTTTTTTTAGCATTTGTATATCTTTCTATTTGGACTTTTTCCATACTTTTTTCAAGGTTTCTTTTTAAATATTCATTACGATATTTATTAAATAATATTTCTTGTTCTTGCGTTGGTTTAGGGTCAATAATAGCATTACGATATAGTTTAACTAATGATGTAATTGTGCTGGCAGCATATCCATATTTACAAGATGCAACTAATATGACATTAGGATCATATTTTGTTTCAATTAATTCTTCATATACTTTTTGTCCTATTATTAATTTTTCTGCGTAAGTGTACTTTTGTTTTCCCATGTTTTCTCCTTTTTATTCAAAATCTTTAAATCCTAGTTCTGATAAGTATCTTTCTTTATCTCGCCAATTTTTAATTGTTTTTACATATAGTTCTAAATAAACTTGCTTACCTAATAAATTTTCCATATCTTTACGAGCTAATGATCCAATTTGTTTAAGCATAGAACCACCAGCACCGATGATAATTTTCTTTAATGAATTACGATCTATTATGATATCTACATATACTTCAATAATATTACCTTTGTCTTGTAAGTGTGTAGCTACACAAGTTACAGAGTGTGGTACTTCTTCATTAGTTAAATTTAGGATTTTTTCTCTAACAAATTCTCCTAACATAAACTGTAGTGATGTATTAGTAAATGTTCCATCATCATAATATTTTATTTCATCTGTTAAATAGCCTTTTAAGATTTTAATTAAGCGTTTAGTATTATCATCTTTTAAGGCTGATATTGGAATTATATCAGAAAAGCTATATAAATCTTTATAAGCATTTATAGCTTTTAAAATGCCTTCATCA
The DNA here is from genome assembly GCA_934086935.1 of uncultured Bacilli bacterium. GTDB lineage: Bacteria > Bacillota_I > Bacilli_A > RF39 > UBA660 > CAG-533. The sequence goes on along the minus strand of CAKOIQ010000006.1, from coordinate 19,844 downwards.
TTTAGTTTATCTATTTTATTTAATACTAAGATAATTGGTGTTTCAATATTTTTAAATGTTTCAATAATAAATTTATCACCTTTACCAGGCATTGATGTTGCATCTACTACAAATAAAATTGCATCTACATCTTCTAGTGATTCATATGATTGTTTATTTAAATATTTACCTAACTTGTCTTGAGGTTTATGGATACCAGGTGTATCAATGAATATTATCTGTGCTTCTTCATCATTATAAACGCCTTGAATTGCATTTCTAGTGGTCCCAGCAACGTTAGATACAATAGCAATATGAGTATCTAATAAAGTATTTAAAAGGGTACTTTTACCTACATTAGGTCTACCTATAATACTTATAAATCCACTTTTCATATATTCCTCCCTAATAAATATGATTTATTAAATTACCTACTTTTATTACTCTTACTTCTCTTTTAATATTATATAAGAATATTTCTTTATCTGGTTCGAAGAACTCTAATATCATATCTTTATTTATATATTTTAAATCATTTAAATCATTAGTACTTACCATTAAATATAAAGTATCAAAATCATTATAACGATATCCTAATGTTACTGCTCTAGCAATAGCAGCTTGTTCTGCATATATTGTATCTCTAAATATAGCATTTTTTATTGAAACACCACCAAATACTTTTTTATCTTTGGTAGTTACAATAGCACTAAAATTTATATTATCATATGGTGCATATGAATTACTTAATAATCTTTCTAATTCATTTACCATTTTATTCCTCCAATTTAAAGGCATGAGGACATAATTCTGAAACTTTATAAGTTTTAGAATTTCCCTTTTTATTATAGCAAATTACATTACATGATGCATCAAAAAATTCTACAAGTAATTGTCTACATAAAAAACATGGAGTGCATATTTCTTTACCGGTTCCCATAACATGTAGTTCTTTAAAATCTTTTGAAGTATATCCTTCAGAGATAGCAGCGGAAATAGCTGATTGTTCGGCACACATTCCGGCTTTCCCTGAGGGGTTTTCAATGTTAACACCTAAAAATTCTTGTCCATCATTACAAATAAGTATACAAGCTACTCCGTAATGAGATATGGGATTATAAGAATTTTTAATTAATTTTTTTAAATTTTCTACCATAATTTACCTTCTATTAATAAAACGAATTTAGGAATAAAAATTATTAAACCAACTATTGCTGCTAAAATAGCAAGTACCATCACAAACCCAGCAGCAGTATCTTTTACTTTACCAGCTAAAGGGTTATATTCTTTAGTTACTAAATCTACAAAGTTTTCTAAAGCGGTATTTAATACTTCACCAGCTATAACCATTCCAATTAGTAATAATAAAATTATCCATTCAATTAGTGATGCTTTTAAGAAAATAGCACATAAGATTACAATTGTAGCCATTAAAACATGAATTTTCATGTTTGGTTCATCTTTGTATGCAACTTTAACTCCATTAATAGCATATCCAAATGATTTAATAATTCTTTTAATCGATAATGCCTTTTTCATTTAATATCTCCTTTTGAAGACCAAACATTTCTTCTTCCTCTTTAGGTCCTTTAGTATGATCATAACCAAGTAAATGTAATAAGCCATGAAGAGCTAAGAAAGATAATTCTCTTTTTTCACTATGACAATATTCAATAGCTTGCTCTTTCATTTTAGGAATACTTATAAAAATATCTCCTAAAACATTTATTGGTCCTGGAAAAGTTCCATTATCATTTAAAGCAAAACTTAATACATCTGTTGTTCTATCAATATTACGATAAGTTTTATTTAAATAATGAACTTCTTCATCATCAGTTAAAATAACACTAAAAGTACTATTTTCTATATTTAATTTTTCTAATGCATATTCAAGTAAATCATATAAATATTCATAATCTTTATAATTTACTTTATCAATAATTTCAAAATCGCTCATTAAATCCCCACTCCATATAAATTAAGTATTATCAAACATAATATTATAATAATTATTAAACATATTACATTTAATAATAAATCATTTTTTAATTTTAAACTAGCTTTACTAAATAGTTTTTCAAAGATTACATAAAATAAATATCCAATAAAGCCACCTATAATATTTAATATTATATCATCTATGTCAAAACTTCGGCCAATATTCATTTGAATTGTTTCGATTGTTAAGCTGGTTATTAAAGCTATTAAAATGCTGTATCTACCTTTCTTGATGTTACAATAATAACTTATAAAATAACCAAATGGAATAAATAATACAATATTTCCAACAACATTACGGTAAAATAATTTACTACTTACATGATACCTAAACATTTCTTTTAAGGGAATAAAATTATTACCATAAGATTGCATATCTGTTGTAGTAACTAATTCAAATAATAATAAAATGTAGATTAAAAAGAATAAATTCATTATTTCTTTATAAAAGTATATTTTTTTATTATTGGTTTTTAAATAAACTACTCTTATGGATATTAATACTACTGTAATTAAAACAATCATCGGCCATAAATTAATTACAGTATTAATAGCTGCTTTAGGAATCATTATTATCACCTACACTATAATATGAGTAATCACTTATTACTTCATTTGTTACTACAAATACTCTATATTCTATTGTACTATTTTTTTCTTCTTTTTTCAAAACTTTTTGACTAATAATTGTTCCTTTATTATTTAATTTTTTATTAAATTCTTCATCAAGACGTTTTTTTAGTTTTTGATCAAGTTCTGACACTGTTAAATTAATAGTTTTTGTTTGGTACTCAACTTCTTTATAAATTTTAATTTTTAAACCTAAAATTTTAATTTCCTTGATATTTTCTTGTTTAAAATTTTGATATTTATTTTTAAGTAATATTTTATTATTAATATTTAAATTATATCTTTTTTTACCAGTTGGTTTGGTTATTGTTTCTTTTTTAGGTAATTTAACGGTGGCACTATACCAAACATTAGCATAAACGGTTCCGGTTGCAGCTGTATTACCTTTAGTTTCTTCATAAAGATTTATAGCTCCACTTATTAAAATATCACCCTTTTTAACATAATCACCTTGTCTTACTAATATTTCTCCTTTTGATGATAATATTTTAGTTATTTGCCCTTCTTTAGTAGCAATAACATGACGATATGAATTATTATTATGATCTTCTTTTATTATTCTTTCTTCTACTCTAACAATATATTTCATACCACTTCTGGTAATATTAATCCACTCTAAAGTGTTGGGATTATCTTTTAAAATTTCTTTTTTTATTTCTTCTAATTTATTATCACTATAGACTAATGAATATTTTTTTATGCCTTTATTATTCAACTCTTTTTGGACCAGTGAACGAATATTATTATTTTCATGAATGATATTTACTTCAACAATAAAAGATGTTAAAACATCCATTAATACAAAAGAAAATAATACAATTAAGTATTTAAAAAAGTTATTTTTAAAATGATTAGTTAAACGATCTAGGCCATTATAACTAGCAATAGATATTTTAGAATAATAATTAAGTTTTTTTATAGTTTTATAATCATTAAAATAAATTGTAACTAAAGCACTATCTTTATCTAAATAGTTGATATTAAATAAAGTAATATTATTTTTAATACATTTATTAATAAATCTATCTAAATAACCTACTACCTTAACATTAATAGTTTTATTCATAATTAACTCCTATAATTAATCCCTCAATAAGTAATTCGGAATGGGCCATTTTTTTGATATGCATAGATTTACCTTTAATTTTTAATTTAAATTCATTAAAAGAAATAATGATAATTTCATTAGTAAATGTTACTATTTCGATATAGTTATAAATATAGATGTGTTTAGGATATAAACATATATAATAATCATTATTTCTTAAGCCATTTTTTATTATATCAAGCATTAGATCACCAGTTAATTATATGATTTTGATATGAAAAAAAGTTCAGAAAACTGAACTTTATTAGCTTTTAACTGTGAAAGTTAATTTAGATGGTTTGTTACTACTTGCATTAAATTTATCTGCGTCTGCTTGAGTACGGGCATACCCAGTTGTTGCATTACTTAAATTAAACATATATGACATATTTGTAACATTACTCGTATCAAAACTGGTTAGATCTAAACTTGTTGCTTTACTATATGCAAACATCCATGACATATTTGTAACATTACTTGTATCAAAACTGGTTAGATCTAAACTTGTTGCTTTACTATATGCAAACATCCATGACATATTAATGACTTTTGAGGTATTAAACTTATTTAATCCTTTTATTTCTGTTACAGCACTATTCATAAACATCTGATTCATATTTGTAACATTACTTGTATTAAAACTACTTAAATCTAAACTCGTTGCGGCACTATAAGAAAACATAGCTGTCATTGCTGTTACATTTGAGGTATTAAATTGATTAAGTCCTTTGATTTCTGTTGCTGCACTTGATTGAAACATTCCGAACATACTTGTAACTTTTGAGGTATCAAATGAACTTAAATCTAAACTCGTTGCTTTACTTGAAGAAAACATACTAATCATATTTGTTACATTTGAGGTATCAAATGAACTTAAATCTAAACTCGTTGCGGCACTTCCAGAAAACATATATGACATATTTGTTACTTTTGAGGTATCAAAACTACTTAGATTTATACTTGTTGCTTTACTATTATAAAACATATATGACATACTTGCTACTTTTGAGGTATCAAATGAACTTAAATCTAAACTCGTTGCGGCACTAGAAGAAAACATATTAAACATATTTGTTACTTTTGAGGTATCAAATGAACTTAAATCTAAACTCGTTGCTTTACTTGAAGAAAACATATTAGCCATAATTGTCACATTTGAGGTATCAAATGAACTTACATCTAAACTCGTTGCGGCACTATGAGAAAACATAGCATTCATGTTTGTTACATTTGAGGTATTAAATTGATTAAGTCCTTTTATTTCTGTTGCGGCACTTTCATTAAACATAGATGACATTTTGGTTACGTTTAAGGTATCAAAATTGCTTAAATCTAAACTTGTTGCTTTACTTCTCCAAAACATAGAATCCATATTAATAACATTCGAAGTATTAAATTGATTAAGTCCTTTTATTTCTGTTGCGGCACTTTCATTAAACATAGATGACATATTCGTTACATTTGATGTATCAAAACTACTTAAATCTATACTTGTTGCTTTACTATTATAAAACATAGCTGACATATCTGTTACATTTGAGGTATTAAATTGATTAAGTCCTTTGATTTCGGTTGCATTACTTCTAGAAAACATATTATTCATATTTGTGACGTTTGACGTATTAAACTTATCAAGTCCTTTAATTTCCATTGCTGCACTTGCAAAAAACATTCTTGACATATCCGTAACACTTGACGTATCAAAACTACTTAAATCTAAAATGGTTGCCTTACTAGATTCAAACATATATCGCATATTTGTAACTTTTGATGTTTTAAGATTAGTTAAATCTATACTTTCTAAATTGTTATAATTTGCAAACATGTTTGATGCATTGGACCCAACTATTACACCACCTTCTTGACCAATGTATAATTCATATAAATTATCATTATCTTCATCTAAGGTGTATGCCATGATACTTCCATTTCTGGCTACACTTACATCCCATGAGGCTATCGCATTACTTGGTACTTCGTTTGTGTTTTTAATAACAATCTTTTCTACTTGTTCTTTAGTTATTGGTCCATTAAAGGCTTTTGAAGTGGTAGAATTTGCTGTCTGCTGGGCAATTAATGTATCTTGTTTGAAATTGATGGTACATGTGACATTTCTTTTCAAAACAGTACTAATATTTGCAACCCACGATGTGCCATTCCAATTAACGTTAATAGTTGCATTATCAGTACATGATGATGCAACTGTATATTCATCTGTAGTTGGAAAGGCAGAAGTTGTTACACCATCTATTATTGAAATTATTTGCAGGTCTTGATCATTTGTAGATTCGAATATTTGGTTAGTTAGAGCTAAATCATTATGGGCATATCCAGCATTTATCGATAACTTAAAATAATATGTGGTATTGGTAGAATTTTCAATGACTAATGTGATTGTTTTACTTTCATTAGATGCTATTGTTCCATTTACTGGAGCAGCGGTTGTATTTTTATATCTTACTTTAACGCCTTCTGGTAAATCAATATAACTTGTACAGGCACTAGTTGCACATACTTTATATGTTAATTCATATTTAGTATCTATATTATTTAATGCTTTAATGGTTATATTTTGAGTTGAATCTTGATTGGCTGATGCAGTTATTATATTACCAGTTTCACTGTTGACTTGCATATTATAAGATAAATCTTGAATTTTAATATTTGCGACATCATTAGTATTATTTGATGTAAATGCACTATATGTAACATTTAAAGCTATAACAAATAATACTAGCACGGATAAAGTTACAAGGTATCTTACTTGTTTATTGGTTTTAATTAGATTCACAACTGAGATAAATTTTTCTTTCATAATTGACTCCATCTTCAATATTTTCATAATAATTTTATCACAATTTTATTTTTCAAACAAGATTATTGACATTAAAAAAACCATTAAATAATGGTTTTATAGATTTGATAATTTTTCTTTAACTGTTTTACTTACATAAGTCATGTCGGCAGACACACCACATTTTTCTTTAACAGCCTTGATTACAAGTCCCATACCCTTCATTCCTTCAGGATTAACTTCTTTGATTGTTTCATCAATTATATTGTTGATTTCATCTTCAGTTAATTCTTTTGGTAGATAGGTACTTAATAATTCGATTTCTTTTGCTAAAGAATCTGCTAAATCTTGTCTATTATAACTGATATATTCTTCCATTGATGATTTACGCATTTTAACTTGTTTTTTTATAATAGATAAAACATCTTCATCAGTTAATTCATGTTTTTCTCCATTAGTTTTTTCATAAATTAAAGCACTTTTAAGCATTCTTAAGACTGATGTTTTAAATGTATCTTTAGCTTTCATTGATTCAGTTAAATCTTTGTTTATTTGTTCAAACATAGTATCACCTAGTCTCTATTACGTTTTTTCTTACGTGAATTTTTGATCATTTCTTTAAGTTCATTTCTTCTACGAACTCCTGGTTTTTCAGCGAATTTATGTTTTTTTAATTCTGAAGGGACACCACTTCTAGCAACTTTAACTTTAAATCTTTTTAAAGCCTTATCTACGTCACCATCTCTAACTTCTACCTTAGTCACTGTTTTTCCCTCCCTTCAAAGCTATTAGTATTATACCACGGGCTAAATATGAGTGCAAGTAATATTTTAAGAAAGAAAAAATAACCATTTGAGGTTATTTAAAGTCTTTAATAATTTGTTCTAATTCATCTTTTGTTTTATAACCAATGATGGTTTTAACTAATTCTTTATTTTTATATATTTCAATAGTTGGAATACTCATGACACCATGAGTTTTAGCTAGTTCTTCGTGAGTATCAACATCTACTTTTATGATATGGGTATTAGTTAATTCTTCTAATTCCATACCTATCATTTTACAAGGCCCACACCAATTAGCAAAGTAATCTACTAAGGTAATTCCTTCTGTTAGAACTTCTTCTAGGGTTTGGCCACTTAAATATTCAATCATATTAATCCTTTCTATTTACGATAGATATTAATTATATCTTGAGCTCCTTCAAAATCTATTTTACCTTTGTCTACTAAGTTTTGAGCATTATCTACTGAGATAATTTCATACTTAAGTAATGAGCTTAAAGCTTCTAAATTAGCTGCGGTTTTATCTTTTGAAGTTGCATACTTTTTAGTTATTTCATAGATTTCGGTAAAGGCTTTATATGGTTTAGAAATAACATTTGATAATACTGGTGTTTTAGTCATTAAGGTATCAGCATATTTACTATTATTATATAGTGAAGATGAAGGTACAATTATACTTAATAAGAATACTACTAAGAACATTAAGATATATCCTTCAATGAAACCACAAATAGCTCCTAATATTTTACTTGGGATACCTAAAATAATAGTAGCATTAACTAATTTGTTAAAGACACCAGTTATCTTTATTATAATGCCCGCTATAATAGATAATATGAATAAAGTTAAGACATAACTTAATCCTTCATATAACAAAATATTATAAACACTTATACCACTATAATTACCACCTAAATCAAAGAATGGTAAGTTATTATATAACAATATTGAAACAGGATTCTTTAGATAAAAGGCTAAGACTATAACTGCAAGTGTTCCAATAAATGTTACTAAACAATTAAGTACTCCTTTTTTAAATCCTACTAATAAGCTGATAATTAAAACCGCAATAATTAAATAATCTAATATATTCATATATAACACATCCTTTACTAATTATATTATAGAAAGATAAAAAAATAAAGATTTATTTATCAAATTATGTTATGATGTTTATGGTGATATTATGACTATAGTATTTAGTGTTAGTGACAATATTAAAGAGAAAATGATTGAATTTTATCAAGATAAAAGAAGAAGTAAAACTCCTCCTTATGCAGTATTTCAAGCAGATGATGCCGATACTAATATTACTTTATATGAATCTGGTAAAGTAGTTTTTCAAGGTAATAATGCCGATATCGATGCTAATATTTGGAAAGATATGGAAAAATCTTTTAATAATAGAGATATTGATGCAGAAATAAAACAAAAAGAAGATAAAAAAGCCGAGAAAAAAGAAGAAGCTAAAGATTTAAGATTTATTAATGTGGCAACGATTGGTTCTGATGAGGTTGGTACTGGTGATTATTTTGGACCTGTTGTTGTTACTGCTTCTTATGTTGATAAAGAACATATGAGCTTAATGTATGAATTAGGAGTTAAAGATTCTAAGAAGTTAACTGATCAAAAGATTTTAGAGATTGGCCCTACTCTGATAAAGAAGATTCCTCATAGTACTTTTATATTAGATAATAAATCTTATAATCAAAGACCTACTAATATGAATCAAATTAAGGCTATTTTGCATAATAAGGTTTTATGTGAAATGGTTAAGAAGGGTTATGATTATAAATATGTAGTTGTAGATCAATTTTGTTATCCAAGAAATTACTTTCAATATATTTATGGTGCTAAAGAAAAGTTTACAAAGATTACTTTTACAACTAAGGCGGAAGATAAATGTTTAAGTGTTGCTGCTTCTTCAATTATATGTAGATATATATTTTTAATGGAAATGCAAAAGATTGAAGAAAAATATAATATCTTCTTAAAAAAAGGTGCCGGTTTAGATGTAGATAAACAAGGAGCAATGTTAGTTCAAAGATATGGTGAAGGTATTTTAAGTGAGATAGCTAAGTTAAATTTTAAAAATACTGATAAGATTAAAGAGATATTAAATAATAAATAAAAGGATTTAGATATGGTTTCTAAATCCTTTTTAGTTTTAATTCTTCACATATTTTTGATAAATATCTTGTTCAGTTTAATAGTATCAATAAGATATAATTTATCTTTGATTTTAAATCCACCGATATTATAGTCTGGATCTTTACTATGTGAAGTGTTTTGTTTTAAAATAGCATTCATTTTAATAATCGTATTTATAGATAAGGGCTCATCTTCTTATTTAGTTAATTTACTTCCTTCAATACGATTTGAATTATAGGAAAAATTTACTTGCGGAAAGTGATAGATATTTCCTTTTAATTTATTTCCTTTTTGAGTTAATAATTCTTGTTTTAATTTTTGAACGTTTATTTTTCTCCTTTTAAATATGCATAACGAAATTTTCTAATAAGATATATGGATCGATATTTGAAGTTTTAAGACTATAATCTAATTCACAGATATTAATTAATATTTGTTCTAATTCTTCTTTGGTGTACTTAATGGCTTTTTCTTTAGCTAATTTTAAACGATATGGATGAACTGATAGTTCTTTAGCGAGAGTTTCTGGAGATTTATTAACGGTTTTTGTGATGTATATTAAACGATATTGACTTGCAAGAAGTGCAACAAATGGAATTACTTCACTTTTGGTATCTCTAAAATCTTTTAATAATGGGACTATTTTTTTGATGTTTTGAGTTGTAATGGCATCACATAAATCAAAGTTTTCGTCCCCTATTAATTTAGGAGTGTATTCGTTAATAATATCTTCAGTTATTTTACTAGTTATGACTGATAATTTATCAATTTCACTTAAACATAAATCATAGTTATTTAATGAATACGTTATTAAAGTATTTACAGCGTTATAATCAATTGTTATGTTTTTGGTTTTACAATAGTTATTTATTTTAGTTGATAGTTCTGATGGTTTTAGTTCTCCTAGTTCAATTACTTTACCTTTTTCTTTGATCTTTTTATAAAAAGCACTTCTTTTATCTATTTCTAAGGCATTTAAGACTAATTTAGTTCTAGGATTGGGATTTTCTAGGTATTTGATTAATTCTTTGCTTAAAACATCAGTTTTAAAGTGTTTAACAATAACTATTTTATCTTCATCTAAAAGTGATGTGTAGTTACATTCTTCAATGATTTCATCAGGAGTTGTTTCATCATAGTTGAAATTAATAATATTAGTTATATTGTTTGTTATTTTATTTAATTCTTCATTAAATAAATTATATGAATTTGTTATAATTAGAAAATTATTCATTATTTAACAATTCCTATTGTATTAAAAGGATATAATCTTAAAGATGCTTTTCCTTTAATATTTTTAATGTTTACTGGACCAATTATACGACTATCTTTAGAAATAGCACGATTATCTCCTAAAACAAAATATTCGTTTTCACCTAGTTTAACTGTATCAAAATCTTTGGTTGTAGATGTAGCGTAATTATCTTCAACATATTTACCATTAATATATAATTTACCATCATAATAAGCTACACTTTCTCCAGGAAGACCAACTACTCTTTTAATTATATAATCTTCATTATCGACAACTACGATGTCAAAACGTTCTAGTTTTTTTAATTTAAGAGATATTTTATCTAGAATCATCATATCATGTTCTTTTAAAGTTGGATACATACTAGTTCCATTAACAATAATAGGTGTAAAGAAGAATGATCTTATTAGAAGTATTACAACAATTATTATTAGATATGGATAATATTCTTTTAATAGTTTTTTATAATTTATTTCTTTTAATTTATTCATGTTCAATCACCACATTAATTTTATCATATATCAAAAAAACTTCATAGTTTTATGAAGTTTTTTATAGATATTTATTAAAATTTTTAAAGGCATCTTCATTAGTTAGGGTTGTATTGTCTAATTCTGTAAATAATGTTTTTTGATTTCGATCTAATTTAGTTGGTATTATAACGTTGGTTATGATATACATATCACCTAATTTGCCTAATTTTTCATCATTAACGCCTTTACCTTTTAATTTAATTTGTTCATTGTTTTGAGTACCAGCTTCAAATTTTACGGTGGTTTTTCCTTCTAAAGTTGGGATTTCTTTTTTACATCCAAGGGTTGCTTCTGTTATAGTTAAGGGCACTACTAGGTATATATCTTTTCCATCTCTTTTAAATAATGGATGGTTTTTAACATTAAATTCGATATAAACATCACCATTAGGGCCACCATTAGTACCGCTTGATGCTTTACCACTCATACGCATTTGATCACCAGTTTCAACACCACTTGGTACTCTTAAAGTAATGGTTTTATCAGTTTTAAGTTTACCAGCGCCACGACATGATGAACACACGCTTTCAAACTCTTCTCCACTACCATGACATGATGGACAAACGGTTTGAGTTTGAATTACACCTAAAATTGTTCTTTGTTCTTGAACAATACGACCTTTACCATTACATCTTGAACATGTATGAGGATTTAATCCTCCTTTACCATTACATTTAGGACAGTTTTCTTTAATATTTATTTTAAATGTTTTTTCACAACCAAAGACTGCTTCTTCGAAGGTTAAATTTAATTTAACTAAGACATCTTCACCTTTAGTAGCTGATCGTGATGATTTTCTTCTTCCAGATGTACTTCCACCCATGAATGAGTCAAAGATACTTCCTAAATCAAAATCATCAAAGCCAAAGTTTCCGAAGCCACCACTAAAGTTACCATTACCAAAGCCACCAAATCCACCGAAGCCACCAGCACCATTATTTTCAAAAGCAGCAGAACCAAATTGATCATATTGTTTTCTTTTATTAGGATCTTTTAAAACTTCATAGGCTTCATTAATTTCTTTGAATTTATCGGCGGCACTAGGATCTTTATTGACATCAGGGTGATATTCTTTAGCTTTTTTTCTAAAGGCACTTTTTATTTCAGCATCAGTAGCATTTTTACTAACACCTAATAATTCATAAAAATCTTTTTTTGCCATTATTATTCCTCACTTACTTTATTAAATTCATCTATTAAATATTCAAAATAATTAATAGCATTATTGATTACTTCTGGTTTGGTCATATCAACTCCAATATTTTTAAGTAAATTTATTGGATAATCAGTATCACCTTTACTTAAGAAATCAACATATTTTTCTTTCATATTATCTTCATTATTTATAATTCTTAAAGCAATATTGATGGCAGCAGATACACCAGTTGCATATTGATATAAATAAAATGGATTATAGTAATGACTTCTTCTAGTCCACATATATTTAACTTTATCATCTAGTTCAACTGTCTTACCATAATATTCTTTTCTTAAAGATAGAATACAATTTGATAAATCATTAGCATCTATTTCTTCTTTTTGATCAATTAAGGCATACATTTTATTTTCTAGTTCACCTTCTAAGCAAGCATCAAATAAATTATTTTGAATAATATCAATAAGATTATAAATAGCTAATAATTTATAATTTTTATCATTAGTATGATTAATTATATAGTTTGATAAAATTATTTCATTAGTTAGAGAAGCAACTTCAGCAACAAAGATATCATTTTCATAGTTATGTGCTTCATTAGCTTCTTCACTTAAATAGAAATTTACGGCATGACCTAGTTCATGAGCAATTGTACTTACATCATTAAATTTACCATGAAAATTAGTTAAAACTACAGGGGTATTACCATAATTACTGGTTGAATAAGCTCCACTTCTTTTACCTTTATATGAAGCATAGTCTATCCAACGTTCTTTAAAAGCTTTTTCGATTACTTTATGATACTTTTCACCATATATTTTTGTAACTTCTTTAATTAAATCTTCGGCATTTTCAATAGAAAATGTTATATCATTATTTAAAAAATCTGCTTGTAAATCATAATATTCTAATTTTTCTAAACCTAAATTAGTTTTTAACATAATTAGATATTTTTGAAATACATTTATTCTTTGATGAACTACTTTATAAAGATTATCTATTACTTCTTTAGGAATGTTTGAATCAAATAGTTCCATATCTAAAGTGTTTTTATAATGATAAATATCAGCTAAGGAGCTATATAATTTCATATTAGCTACTAATGTTTCACCAAAGATATTTGCATATTCTTTTAATTTATCACACATTAAGTTATAACATTCTTTTCTAGTCTTACGATTTTTATTTGTCATAATGTTACGATAATTACTATTTGTGATAACTGTATCTACACCATCTACTTTTATTGTTCCATAATTTAGTGTAGAGTCGATTAAAATACTACTTATTTTATCAAATACATTACTATTATTTGTTAATTTATTTACTATTTCTTCTTCAGATTTTGTTAATGTATGTTCTTTTAATCTAACGGTTCTTTCTAATAAGAAACGATATTTTTCGAGTTTTTCGCTTTTAAGAATTTTGTTTAGAGTGGTTTTACTACCACTAAGAATTTCAGGTCTGATAAAAGAACAAGATGTGATAAATTCACTATATAATGAATAAGCTTTGGTTAAATACATGGTATATTTATCTACTTTTAAGTCTTCATCATGTTTTAAGGAAGCATAGACGTATAATTTAGCTATTTTGGTTTCATAGTCATAATAAGTATCTAGGGCTTCTTTTAATATTTCTGGTTTCTTTAATAATTTACCTTGATATTTTTCCATGATATGAACATCTTTTTTTAAAGTGTCATATTCTTTTTCCCATGCTTTATCGGTTTTATATCTGGTTGTTAAATTCCAAGTATATTCTTTATTTACATCTTCTCTTTTATCAAAATCCATAATTCCTCCAAAAAGTTAAGTTCTAGTGGTCTAGAACTTAATTATCTTTATTTACGAATTCAGCTTCTTCAGCTTGTCCGTTATTATTATCATTATTTTGGTTGGCGTTAGCATTATTTTTAGCGGCTTCTTCATATACTTTAGTTGCTAAGGCCATTGCTTTTTCATTTAAAGCTTTTGTTTTAGCTTTGATATCTTCTAAATCAGTGCCTTCTAATGATTTCTTTAAGTCAGCAATTAAATCTTCAGTTTCTTTCTTTTCAGTATCTGATAATTTATCACCTAAGTCTTTTAATGCTTTTTCAGTAGCAAATACTGTTTGATCTGCTTCGTTACGAGCATCTGCTTCTTCTTTACGTTTTTCATCAGCTGCTTTATTAGCTTCTGCTTCTTTCATCATTTTATCAATTTCTTCATCGGTTAAGTTAGTATTTGAAGTAATTGTAATTGATTGTTCTTTATTTGTTCCTAAATCTTTAGCTTTAACATTAACAATACCGTTTGAATCGATATCAAATGTAACTTCGATTTGAGGTACTCCTCTTGGTGCTGGTGGAATATTAGTAAGTTCAAATCTTCCTAAGGTTTTGTTATCAGCAGCCATTGGTCTTTCACCTTGTAAAACATGAATGTCTACAGCAGGTTGATTATCTGCAGCAGTACTAAATACTTGAGATTTACTTGTAGGAATTGTTGTATTTCTAGGAATTAGAACTGTCATAACATCCCCTAATGTTTCAATACCAAGTGATAAAGGTGTTACATCTAATAAGACTAAGTCGTTGACTTCTCCGGTTAAAACACCACCTTGAATAGCGGCACCCATAGCAACTACTTCATCTGGGTTTACTGATTTATTAGGTTCTTTTCCTAATTCTTTTTTAACTAATTCTTGAATATATGGGATTCTTGTTGAACCACCTACTAAGATAACTTCATCGATATCTTTAGCAGTTAATTTAGCATCACTTAAAGCTTTACGAACTGGTTCTAAGGTTGAATCAAATAAGTCACGACATAAGTCTTCAAATTTAGCTTTTGTTAAATTGATATCCATATGAACTGGACCTTCTGATGTTTGAGAAATGAATGGTAAGTTAATATTAGTTGTACTCATACCACTTAAGTCTTTTTTAGCTTTTTCAGCAGCATCTTTAATTCTTTGCATTGCCATTTTATCTTTAGTTAAGTCAATACCATTTTCTTTTTTGAATTCAGATGCTAAGTAATCCATAACACGTTTATCGAAGTCATCGCCACCTAAATGGTTATTACCACTTGTTGATTTAACTTCAAATACACCATCACCTAACTCTAGGATTGATACATCGAATGTACCACCACCTAAATCGTATACAAGAACAGTTTCTTGTTTGTCTTGTTTATCTAAACCATATGCTAGTGATGCAGCAGTTGGTTCGTTAATAATTCTTTCTACTTCTAAACCAGCAATTTTACCAGCGTTTTTAGTAGCTTGTCTTTGAGCATCATTGAAGTATGCTGGAACAGTGATAACTGCTTTAGTAACAGGTTCTCCTAAGTAACTTTCAGCATCTTTCTTTAATTTCATTAAGATTTTAGCTGAAATTTCTTCTGGAGTATATTTTTTACCTTCTGCTTCAACTTTTTCAGATGTACCCATTAATCTTTTAATTGAACTAATTGTATTATCTGGATTAGTTACTGCTTGTCTTTTGGCAGTTACTCCGACTAATTCTTCTCCTTTTTTAAAAGCTACTACACTAGGAGTTGTACGATCGCCTTCTGGGTTAACAATAACCTTTGGTTCTCCACCTTCTAATACAGCAACACATGAATTTGTTGTACCTAAATCGATACCTATAATTTTACTCATAATTTATCTCTCCTTTTCTTTTTATTAAAACATTATTGTTTTGAGTTTTTTGTTTATTTTCTTTAGCACATTTTTCTTGTTCTTCAATTATGTGATCATAATCTCTTTTGATAAATTCTTTTTGTTTGTCACTTAAACCTAGATACTTTGCTGAGAAACTCTCATAATATTTTTGACTTCTTTCATCATTTTCACCAAGTAATAAGTACATATATAAATCAAATTGACAATCACATAGTTTGGAATCTAATGCACTCTCATAGTCATAATCTTCACCATAATTCATCTCATAAGGACCATTTAAAAGTGATAAGAATGACATGAACATTATTAAATCATTATTCATTTACTTTAACCATAGCAGGTCTTATTACTTTATCTTTATAAGTATATCCTTTTTGTAAAACTTCTAAAACTACTCCGGATGGTTTAGTTTCATCATGATCGGTAAGTACTGCTTGATGATAATTTGGATCAAATTCAATACCGGAAGCTGCTATTTCTTTAACTTCTTCTTTATTAAGAATGCTTACTAAATTACCATAAATCATTTTAAATCCTTCTAAGAATCTTTTGACTTCATCAGATGCATCTTCAGATGTATCCATTTGAATTGCTCTTTCAAAGTTATCGATTACAGGAAGTAATTCTTCAATTAAATCTTCATTACAATACTTATAAAATGATGCAACTTCATCTTCTTTACGTTTCTTAAAATTTAACATTTCGGCTTGAATACGCATACTTTTAGCTTGTTCTTCTTTTAAAGCTAATTCTAATTTTTCAATTTGTTTAACATGTTCTTCATGCTTTTCATGTTTTTCATGATGTTCTTCTTTGTTTATATGTTTCTTTTCTTTTTCCATATTTTACCTTTCTAAGTAGCCTTTTAAATAGTTAAGAAGTGCAACAACTTTATCATATTCCATTCTTTTAGGTCCAATAATAGCAATTGTTCCTTCTTCACCATTAATACTATAGCTTGTTTTAATGACAGTAACATTCTCATCAAATTCATTTTCTTCACCAATAAAAATATTTATCTTTTTATCATTGGTTTCAATTTTTTTGATTAAATCAATATTTTCAAGTTTACTAATCATTCCTTTAATTTTTTCAGGTTCATCGTATTCTGGTTGTTTTAAAATGTTAGTTTTACCTTGAAAGAATATATCACTATTCTTAACTGCGAAGTCATTAAATGTTTCATGAAAGAAGTTCATTATACTTTCGTATTCTTTCATTCTTTGTGCAATGATAGGTTTTATTTCATATTCAAGTTTAGCATCTATTTCTGATAATCTAGTACCAATTAGTGCTTTGTTTACTAATTCACATGCCTTTGTCATTTCACTTATACTAATATTGTTTGGGATAGTACATTGGTTATTTTCAACATGACCGGTATTAGTAACAATTACAGCAACGATACGATGATCATCAATAGGAATTATACTTACTTGTTTTAAAGTGTTGTTTCTACTTTCTTTACCAAGAACTACTGATGTGTAGTTGGTTAATTCACTAATGATTTCCATACACTTAACAATCGCATCACTGACAGCAAGATCTTTATTATTTAAGATAGTTTGTAGTTTCAAAACTGCATCACCAGAAATCTCTTTTGGTTTCATTAAGTTATCTACATAATACTTATATCCTGCCTCAGAAGGAACACGACCTGAAGATGTATGTTTCTTTTCTAAATAGCCTAAACTTTCTAAATATGCCATATCATTTCTTATTGTAGCACTTGAGCATTTCAATTTTTTAACTAGTGCTTTTGAACCTACTGGTTGAACTGTATTAACAAATGTTTCTACGATTAACTTTAAAAGTTCACTTTGACGAGAATTCACATCATCACTTCCTTTAGCACTCGCATTTCTTAAATGCTAATACCATTATAATATTATGCTTAGCACTTGTCAATATATAAGTGCTAATTTTTTAATTTTTTTAAAATTATTTAATAATAAAAAATGTAGATGCTTTTTTATATCTACATTTATCTTAAGAATTCAAAAATACTTTACCTATTATTTTATTACATAAGGATCAGTAGGTGTTCCAGTGCCACTATATTCTACTTCATTATTTAAGGCAATTGCTGGTCTTAATGCTGCTTTATCTGAAAGAGATATACCTCCACTTGACATACCATCATATATTACATTATTTTGTGCTGGAGTTAATGTCCAATAATTTTCCCTCGCATTCTCATTTATATAAGCAATTGCACTTTGAGCAGTCAGATATGTATGTCCTGCATAAACTATTTCATCAGCCGTTAATAAGCCAACCTTTATTTTAGTAATATTATACTTGTATCTAGAAATTTCCGAGCAATCAAATGAATACGTTTGTTGAATCTGTTTATCAATTCCAATGTAGTAAGTTTCATTTGTGCCATTACCGGCACCGGTCTTGTTCATAAATGAACTTAAACCTCTTTCATTACACCAAGTAACATCGGCTAGATAAGATTTTTCTTTAGTAGTAAATGTGCGATTATACCATGTAGTTAAATTTTTTAATATATCACTTTGAGTATCATTTACACTAGGAATAACTTGGGAACTATCTACAGTTGTTGAGTACGTGTATCCGACAAATTTATTAGAATTTATTCCATTATTGTTATTAAAGTATGTTAGATAATTGGTGCCATCGTATCTGGCGAATGCTAAAGTATCCCCTGTTTGAGTACAATCAGAAGAGGAATAATTATATAAAGCAACTTTAATATTATCATTTTCATCGATTCGAACTACTCGCCAACACATATTAGCAAATACTAAAAAATTCCCTTCGATTATTCCACGATAATAATAAGTTGTGCCATCATTTTCAGGGGCTGCTGCTAAAGTATTAAGTTCAGTAGAATTAGTACCAATTTTAACTTGTGGTTCAGAAACGTTTTCTAAATTATTTCCTGTAATTTTAGTTGCTAATATAGTTGGTAATTCTTGAAGTCCATCATCTATTTTAACCATAGCTTGGAAACTTGCTGTTTGATCAATATTTTGATCTTCATCTTGATCTTTATAATATATGCTTAAATTATACGTATGAATAGAATTATTTCCTTTTTTAAAACTACCATTTCCTAATATTTGATAACCTTTTAATTTAATATTAACATCAGTTTGATTGGCTATTAATGTACCATTATTAGAAGTATTTGTTCCAGTCAAAGAATACGTTAAAGGGAAATTAAAAGAATTACCAACAACATATAATAATAAACGATATTGCATGTCTAAATCAGTGGTATTATTACCAGTCACTGTAAATGTTTTATTTACCCAAGCAGTAGCTTTTGGATATACATTTTGAACATTTATATTACCAGAACCATTATCATAAGTTACAGTCATTGAACCACCTTTAGCAAAGATTGTAGAAGATGATTCATTGTTACTTACACTTGAGAAAAAGGCATATGATAATCCTCCAAAAATCAAAACTAAAAACAATCCTGTAACTAATATTATCAATTTTTGCTTATTATTCATGGTTAACAAACACTCCTTATTTTTCTATTTTATTGTACTATAATACCCCGTCAAGGTTAACAAATTGATTTTTTTGCTCTATGGGCCGTAACTGTAGTGGTAAGCTTTGCGGTGGTAAGTTTAAAGTAGACAACTAAGAGGATTAAGTAGACAATTTAACCAGATAATACTAAATCAAAAAAGACGTTATTAAAACACATAATTATGATTTTACTACAAATGTAAGACCAGATGGTTTATTACTACTTGCATTAAATTTATCTGCATCTGTTTGGGTACGTGCATATCCGGTTGTTGTGCTAGCATT
>CAKOIQ010000005.1 GCA_934086935.1 uncultured Bacilli bacterium | reverse complement strand
AAAAATTATTTATGCCATAATAGGAATTATTGTATTAGTAGCGATTATAGTTATTATTGCCATTATAAGTAATAAACTAATGTTAATTGATCATACTCCATCAGAGACTGAATCTATAATTGAAACACTAAAAAAGAAATAATCGGATAAATAGTATAAAAAGTTAATAGGTGGAAACTTTTAAATGAAGATACTTCTTTTAGTAAATATTCATTCATAAATAATAATTCTATATACATTTTTAGTCCTAGTAAATTAGATGATGGAGGGTTTGAATATAAAAAGGTATATGATATAGATAAGAGTGTTAAAGTTATGAATATCGAGCCTCATTTTAGTTCTTAAGTACTTTTTTTGGATTATATAACGACACTTTGTATTGGTTATTGGATTAATAATACAAATAATTTTGTTATTAAAATATATACTGAAATAGAAAATAGTCTGTGGCAAATATTTAGTGTATATCATATACCTACCTACTAGTGATTACTTAAAAACGGATTTTAATGATGATAACGACTTGCAAGATTTTATCAGTATGACAATAGAAGTTCTCATAATTTTAATGCAGGATCTAATTGTTATAACAATTCAGATAAGATGGTGGTTCTAGTTTACTTATTAGTATGGCAAGTATTGGAATTATCTTAAATATTTGTAGTAAAAATTAGTTCTTGTATGTTTTGAAATATACAAGAAAACATACAAGAAGATTGACTGTGGTAGTTTATTATTTTATAATCTTTTTAAGAATTGTGGTGATTATATGAATTATTATGTTCCTCCTTTTACAATAACTAATGAGATGCTTGATAAGGTTTCTTCTATTATGAAAAAGATTGGTAAGTTAGATCATTATAATAATTTAAATAAGATGCCTAATTTAAGAAGAAATAATAGAATTAAATCTATTTATTCATCGTTAGCCATTGAATCTAATTCTTTGTCTTTTAATCAAGTTAAGGATGTAATTGATGGGAAAATGGTTATTGGTAGCCAGAAAGAAATTCAGGAAGTAAAAAATGCTTATGATGCATATTTAAAGATAAATGATGTTAATCCATATAAATTAAATGATTTAAAGATGATACATGGAATAATGACTAATTTAATTATAGATGATGCTGGTTTCTTTAGAAAAGGTGATGAAGGTGTATTTGATACAAAGGGAAGATGTGTTCATATATGTCCACCACCTGGTCAAATAAATGATTTAATGATTAATTTATTTGAATGGATGAAACAGAAAAAGAATGAAATTCATCCGTTAATATTATCCTCTGTATTTCATTATGAGTTTGTTTTTATTCATCCGTTTTCTGATGGTAATGGAAGAATGGCAAGATTTTGGCAAAATGTTATTTTAACTAAATGGGAGCCAATATTTGAATATATTCCTATTGAATCGGAAATAAAAGAATTTCAAGATGAATATTATATTGTTATTAATAGTTGTAATGCGAAAGGGGATTCAACTTTATTTATTTTATTTATCCTTGATATGATAGATAAGGTTTTAAATAAATTAATTGATAATGTAAATGATGAAGAAAATAATGTTAATTCTTACGTTAAATCATTACTTGATGTTATGGACGTTGGGGTAAGATATAAAACTAGTGAACTTATGGATTTACTTGGTTTAAAATCAAGAGTATCTTTTAGAAATAATTATTTAAAACCAGCTTTAAATAGTGGCTTAATTCTAATGACTTATCCAGATAATCCTACTAATAAAAATCAAACTTATTACAAATAATAATGGTAGTTATATTTAACTACTTATTATTATAATTTTTTTAGCACTCTATATTGACAAGTGCTAAAATATGAGTATAATATAGTTTGTGAATAAGGAGGTATAAATTATGTTTAATCAAAATAATGAAGAAGAAAATGTCTTACTTAAGTATGGACGTAATATAAATGAGGATGTTAAAAATCGTAAGATTGATCCAATAATTGGTCGTGATGAGGAGATTCGTAGTATAACTAGAATTTTATCAAGAAAGACTAAAAATAATCCGGTTCTTATTGGTGAACCCGGGGTAGGTAAAACTGCAATTGTTGAAGGTTTAGCACAAAGGATTGTTAAGGGTGATGTTCCAGAAAGTTTAAAGAATAAAACTATTTGGGAACTAAATATGGCTTCTTTAATTGCTGGTGCTAAGTATCGTGGTGAATTTGAAGAAAGACTTAAAAAGGTACTTGATGAGGTTAAAAAGAGTGAAGGTAATTTAATAATGTTTATTGATGAGATTCACTTAATTGTTGGAACTGGTGCGGTTGATGGTGCTATGGATACTGGTAACATTTTAAAACCAATGCTTGCTAGAGGTGAAATTCATGTTATAGGTGCTACTACTTTAAATGAATATCGTATGTATATTGAAAAAGATGGGGCTTTAGAACGTAGATTTCAAAAAGTTACAATAGCAGAACCAACTGTAGAAGATACTATAACTATTCTTCGTGGTTTAAAGGAAAGATTTGAAATATATCATGGTGTTACTATCCAAGATAAAGCTTTAGTTAGTGCAGCTACTTTATCAAATAGATATATAACAGATAGATTTTTACCAGATAAAGCTATTGATTTAGTTGATGAAGCTTGTGCAACTATTAGAGTACAA
Source organism: uncultured Bacilli bacterium (assembly GCA_934086935.1). Classification (GTDB taxonomy): domain Bacteria; phylum Bacillota_I; class Bacilli_A; order RF39; family UBA660; genus CAG-533. The sequence continues at coordinate 68,895 of CAKOIQ010000005.1, read as the reverse complement.
ATGGATAGTGTACCAACATCTTTAGATGAAATTACTAGAAAAATTTTAACTCTACAAGTTGAAAGAGAAGCTTTAAAGAAAGAAAAAGATGAACTTTCTGTTAAGAGAATTGAGAAAATTGATAATGATCTTAGTGAATTAAAGAAAAAAGAAAAAGATTTAGATGATAAATGGAAAGCTGAAAAATCTGTTAATGAAGAGATTAAAAAAGTTAAATCTGATATTTCTAGATATTCTTTTGAATTAGAACAAGCAGAAGTAAATTATGATTTAGAAAAAGCTGCTAAAATTAAAAATGGTACTTTACCAGAGTTAAAACAAAAACTTGATAATTTAACTAAACAAAGTACTGGTGGTATTTTATCTGATGTAGTTACTAGTGAAGATATTGCTGAAGTTATTAGTAAGTGGACTAATATTCCAATCACTAAATTAATGAGTAGTGAAAAAGATAAAATTTTACATTTAGAAGAAAATTTAAAGAAACGAGTTAAGGGTCAAGATAAAGCTTTAAAATTAGTAGCTGATGCAATTATTCGTTCAAGAAGTGGAATTAAAGATCCTAATAGACCAATTGGTTCATTTATGTTTTTAGGTCCAACTGGAGTTGGTAAAACTGAAGTTGCTAGAAGTCTTGCTTATGAACTTTTTGATGATGAACATCATATGGTTAGAATTGATATGAGTGAATATATGGAAAAATATTCTGTATCAAGATTAATAGGGGCTGCTCCTGGTTATGTAGGTTATGAAGAAGGTGGACAATTAACTGAAAAAGTTAGAAGAAATCCATATTCAATTGTCTTATTTGATGAGATAGAAAAAGCTCATCCAGATGTACTTAACTTATTATTACAAATATTAGATGAAGGTAGATTAACTGATTCTAATGGTAGAACTGTTAACTTTAAAAATACTATTATTATAATGACTTCTAATGTTGGTAGTGAACATATTATTAATAATGAAGAAGATAAAGTTAAAGATGAATTAAATAAATATTTTAGACCAGAATTTCTAAATAGATTAGATGAAATTATTGTCTTTAATAAATTAAGTAAAGATAATTTAAGAGAAATTCTTGATGAGATTATTGGTGATATTGAAAAGAGATTAGTTGATATTAATGTTAAAATTAAATTAACTGATAAAGCTAAAGATTATTTTATAGATAATGGATATGATGAATTTTATGGAGCAAGACCACTTAAGAGACTTGTTAGTAATAAATTAGAAACTTTAATTGCTAAGAAACTTATTAACAATGAAATTAAGACTAATAGTGTAATTAATATAGATTATGTTAATAATGTATTAAAAATAAATTAAGGTAGATAATTTCTACCTCGTTGAGTAGCAATATAACGTCCTACTAAAAGTGGGGAAGAAATTAAGTGTGATTTGGTTTCAGATTTTAGATTATTTTTTTAATAATTTTATTGAAAGATCGATGTCATTATTATCGATCTTTTTTATATTTAATTGTAATTTTTACATTTAACATCCCTCTTTTCTTATAACTGGAACTTAATTCTGAAATATTGTGGGTACTAATATATATAATGGCATCAAAATTAAAGATTATTATTTTCAAAAATATAAATTGTCTACTTTAAGCTCACCACTGTAATATTAAATGTGAAAATAATGAAAAACTCTACCTTTTTTAATTATTTGTATGATACATTAAAAATATGATAAAATTAACTTGGTGATTGATGTGCTAAAACATAGTGATAATTATGATATAACTTCAGCAATTGAACTTATTTTAGTTAATTTACCTTCTGATATAACAATTTTAGAAAGTATAAGACTAGTTTATATAAAACTTGGTAGATTATTTTCTTATGATTATAATGTTGCTAGTGAACCAAGCATAGCTAAAAAAGAAATTGATTATAGTAATATAGGTAATTATCAAACATGTAGGCAAATATCAGAAATATTAGCTAATTGTTTAAATAAATTAAATAGTAATATTAAATGCCAAATAATTGATAGAAATGCTAATGTAAGAGGAGTAAGAGATGAAGCACATAAAGCATTAGCAGTAAATTTCGTAGAAGATGAATATGAATATAATTTATTATTAGATTTAACTTTAGATTTATTTAGAATACAAAGTGGAATGCAAACCAAACAATTTGCCTATACAACAGATGAAAAAAGTAAGTATGATATTATTCCATTAAGTCAATGTGAATTAATAGATAAAAAATTAGGACTTACATTAGGTTATTTAGATGACAAAATAAAAACAGTAAAAAATATTTTAGATAATTCAAATGCTAGTTTAGAAGATAAAATATCCTATATAAGTACAAGATTTAGTAAAAGATTTATGGGAGCACATGAAGCTTTAATGTATTATAAAGAATTATTTTTAGAATTAATTAATGTTCCATTTAAAGAATTTAATTTAATTAAAGAAGTAGATGGTAATGTAGATATGATTTCTTTATTTAGATTTGATCTAGGAAATAATAGAGAATTATACTTTTTACTAGATAAAAATAATGGTTTAGAGTTAACAAATCCTTTAAGAATAAGAAGATTACTTTCATGTGGATATACAACTAAAAGTATAACTTTAATGGCTTCATTTAATAATAATAGTAAGAAGGTTATGTAGTGAAAAAACAAGATGTATTTATAATTATATTAAGCGCTTTAGTATTTGGAGCAATTATATTTTATATAGTATATAAACCAGAAAAAAGTGAAATATATTCTAAAGTATTTAATGGAATTAGTTCTAGTAATATTAATGTTAAACTTAGTAATAGTAATTTAGCAATTATACATTCAAGTAAGTTTTATGTTAATGTTGATAATGAACATTTAAATGTTTATAAAAGAAATAATAAATTATATATAGAAGAAGAAACTAATATAAATAGTGAAGATAAGAATGTTTATTTGTATGTACCAGAAGATTATTCTTTTGATAATATAGATGTTAGTATGAATAGTGGACATATTAATGGAGATGGACTTAATAGTAGTAATCTTAAAATTAATATAGTTAATGGAGAAGTAAATTTATCTAATTTAAATATATTAAATAGTATGGATGTTAATATATTAAGTGGGAATGTTAATTTAAGTGGTGAAGTTTCTAATTTAACATTAGTTAATGAAAGTGCCAATGTTTATTTTAATGGATCTTTACTTTTTAATAATAGTTTTGAAAGTGTTAATGGTAAACTTACTTTAAAATTATTAAATAAAGATTCTTATAAATTTAAATTTAATAAAAAATATAAAGATGTTTTAATTGATGATAAAAAGGTTAGTAAGTTAAGTTATGGTAATGGTAAAAATATTATTGCAATAAAAAAGAATAGTGGTAATGTTGATATTAATTTTGTAGGTGATGTTAGTGTTTAAAAATGATAGTGATTATTTAGATCAGCATTTTTTAATGGATGAAGATGTTATTAATAAATTTATTAAGATATGTGATTTAAATAGTAGTGATGTTGTTTTAGAAATTGGTCCAGGTAAGGGAACGTTAACTAAATTAATTGCTTCTAGAGTTAAGAGAGTTTATGCAATTGAAAAAGATGTTAGATTAAAAGAATATCTTAATAAGATTGATAATTTAGAGGTTATTTATGATGATGCAATTAGATGTGATTATCCTTTAGTAAATAAGATTATTACAGCTATTCCTTATAGTATTATTGAACCTTTTATGTATAAGTTATGTCATACTTCTTTTGATAGTTTATATATGATTATGGGGAGTACTTATGTTAAGAGTGTTATTAATAAAGAAGTAAATAATTTAGCATTGCTTACTAATTGTTTTTTTGATGTTAAATGGTATTTTGATGTACCTAGAGAATGTTTTTATCCAGAACCTAAGACTTTATCATCTGTAATTAAACTTACTCCTAAAAAGGATTATAAGCCCTTAGAATTATTATTTAAAAATATGTATTTATTAGATGATAAGAAGATTAAGAATGCTTTAATGGAGAGTTTAATTAAAGTTAAAGGTTTAACTAAAAGAGAAAGTAAAGAATTAATAAGTAATTTAAATATTAGTGATGAACTTTTAGATAAGAAGTTTTTAAGTATATCTAATCAAGAATTAAAGGAGTTATACGCTAAATTAAATAGTTTACATGTAAATTAACCTAACAATGACATAGAACAAAAATATCAATTTGTTAACCTTGACCGGGGGGGGTATTATAGTACAATAAAATAGAAAGATAGGAGTGATTTATTAACCATGAATAAAAAACAAAAAATAGTATTATTGGTAACCATATTATTTCTGATTTTATTATGCGGAGGATTATCATATGCTTTCTTCTCAACAGTAACTAATAATGAATCATCATCAACAATTCTTGCCAAAGGTGGAAGAATGACAATAAAGTATGCCAATGGTTCAGGGAATATAACAATGCAAAATATCTATCCAAGAGAAGAGGCCTGGGTAAATAAAACATTTACTGTAACTGGTAACAATACCACTGATTTAGAAATGAATTATAGATTGTATTTAGTTGTTAATAAAAATACTTTTAATTTTGGAGATTTAACATATTCAATAAGTGGAACAGCAACCAATTTAGCAGATACTTTAATAAGTAAAGCTAATCAGCCAATTCCCAGAATGGGACAAGTACTTATGGGAGCAGGTAGCTTTAAATCGAAAACATCAACCCATTCATATAATTTAAGAATATTTTATAAAGAGACTGGTGAAAATCAAAATAATGGACAAGAAGCAAAGTTCAGTGCTTATGTAAAAATAGATTCAGGAAGTACACTTGCATATGATGCATTAATGGAGAGTAATAAAAATACATATGCATATAGTCTAGCATTTAATGGACCTATTTCTAGAAAAGAAGTAGAAAGTGTGACATTTAATAATACAAACACTATACCAAGTAATGCAATTAATTCATGGGATGTAAGTGATAAACAAAATGGAAGTGTCATGGCCTACACATTAGATGAGGATAATGACGGTTTATATGAAGTATATATTGGTCAAAATGGAGGAGTAGTAGCAAATCCAAACTCCAGCGGTTTATTTTCTAATTTCTCAAAACTAGAAACGCTTAATCTAAATAATTTAGACACCTCAAAAGTAACAAGTATGTTGGGAATGTTTATGTCAAGTGAAGCAACAACATTAGATTTAAGTAATTTCGATACATCAAATGTTACTAATATGTCATCTATGTTTTGGGGCAGTAGAGCAACAACATTAGATTTAAGTAGTTTTGATACTTCAAAGGTAACAAATATGTATAATATGTTTGAGGCCAGTAAAGCAACAAGTATAGATTTAAGTTCATTTGATACCTCAAAAGTAACCGATATGTCAATGATGTTTTATTCAAGTAAAGCAACAAGTATAGATTTAAGCAGTTTTGATACAAGCAATGTAACAGATATGTCATTTATGTTTTATGAAAGTGCCGCAACGAGTTTAGATTTAAGTAATTTTAATACCTCAAAAGTAACCAATATGTCATATATGTTTTATTACAATAGAGCAACCATTTTAGACCTAAGCAGCTTTGATACATCGAATGTTACAGATATGGATGGTATATTAATAAATAGTGCTGCAACAACCGGATATGCACGTACCCAAACAGATGCAGATAAATTTAATGCAAGTAGTGGAAAACCATCTGGTCTAACATTTGTAGTAAAATCATAATTAGACGTTTTAATAACGTCTTTTTTGATATAAAATTACTTAATATAATGTATATAATTTTTGTTGTCTACTTTTTATTGACAAATATATTAAAAAATCTTTCTTTTTATTATATAATATATTATAGAGGTGGTTTAGATGCGCGTTATTATAACTGCTGGTGGAACTGGAGGACATATCTATCCAGCGTTAGCAATTTTAAATAAAATTAAAGAAAAAGAACCTAATAGTGAGTTTTTATATATTGGAACTCATAATAGAATGGAAAAAGATATTGTACCTAAGTGTGGATATCGTTATGAGGCTATTGAAATATATGGTTTTAGTAAAACGATGATTAAAAGAGATTTTAAAAATCTTGTTTTAATTTATAAAGCTTATAAAAGATGTTTAACTCTTATTAAAGAATTTAAACCTGATGTAGTAGTTGGAGTAGGTGGTTATGTTACTTTTCCAGTTATTATGGCAGCTAAAAAGTTAGGAGTTAAAACTTTTATTCATGAACAAAATAGTATTCCTGGTAAAAGTAATAAAGTGTTAGCTAAAAAAGTTGACTTAATTGGGGTTTCTTTTAAAGATTCCATGAAATATTTTGATGTTAAGAAAGTTAGATTAACTGGTAATCCTTGTAGTGAGAATGCGATTAGTATTGCTAAGATGCCTAAAACAAATTATGGTTTAAGTAGAGATAAGAAATGTGTATTAATAGTTCAAGGTTCATTAGGATCTAAAATTATTAATGAGAAGATGAAAGATTATTTAAGTAGTATATCTTCTAAAGATTATGAAGTTTTATATATTACAGGTAAAGATTATTATGAAAGTTTTATTAAAAATAAATTTAGTGATAATGTAAAAGTAGTACCTTATGTTGATAATTTAAGTGCTTTGCTTAAAGATGTTGATTTAGTTATTACTAGAGCAGGAGCTAGTATAACTTCAGAAATTACAGCACTTAGAATACCAAGTATATTTATTCCAAGTCCTTATGTAGCAAATAATCATCAATATTATAATGCTTTAAGTATTAAAAATGCTGGGGCTGGGGAAATGATTGAAGAAAAAGATTTAACAAGTGATTTATTAAAAACAAAAGTAGATAATATTTTAAATAACGATAAATTATATAAAAGTATGCAAGATAATTTGAAGTTTATGAGTATAGATAATAGTAGTACAATTATTTATGAACTTCTTAAAAATTTAATTAAAGAATAAATTAGGTGAATAATTATGGCTCAGAAAAAACGTAAGAAAAAATTAAATGTTAGAAAATTATTTGTTTTTATACTATTTTTCTATTTAGTAGGTTATGGTGTATATTATATTTTAAGTGAGCCAGTAAGAAATATTATAATTAGTGGGACTACTTATATAAATGATGCAGATGTTATAGAAGTAGCAGGATTAAAAAATTATCCAGCTTATTCAAGTTTAAGAAATAGTAAATTAAAAAAGAAGATTAAATCTTTACCTTTAGTAGAAGATGTTAGTATTAAAAGAAATTTATTATTTCAGTTAAAAATTAAAATTAAAGAGAAAAAAGTTATTTGTGTTTATGATGATAATAATAAAATATTATTAAGTGATGGAAGTCAAATAGATAATAATTTTGACATTGTAGGTATTCCTTCTTTAGTTAATTATACAAAAGAAGATGTTTTAAAGAAATTTTTAAGTGGTATGGGTAATCTTGATTATGGTATAATAGGTTCTATTAGTGAAATTGAGTATTCTCCTGATAAATCTAGTACTGGTAGTATTTTAGATGAAACTAGATTTATGTTTAGAATGAATGATGGTAATATTGTTTATATTAATTTAAATAAATTAAGTAATATGAAATATTATTATAAAATTTATGCTAGTTTAAATGATAAAAAGGGTATTTTACATTTGGATAGTGGTGGATACATGGAGGTAAAATGAACATTAACTATAATGAAGAAATGAAGAAAATTATTAGTAATTTAGATGATCATAATACACTTTTATTACATAGTTGTTGTGGCCCATGTTCTAGTAGTGTTATTGAAAGATTAAGAGATTATTTTGATATTACAGTTATTTATTATAATCCAAATATTGAGCCTAAAGAAGAATATGAAAAAAGAAAGAGTGAACAACTTAGATTATTAAATGAATTAAAGATTAAATTTATGGATATTGATTATCTTAATAATGAATATCATGATAAAGTTAAAGGGTATGAAAATGAGCCGGAAAATGGGCTTAGATGTCCTTTATGTTTTGAACTAAGATTGGATAAAACTGCTTCTTTAGCTAAAGAAAATAAATTTGATTTTTTTGGAACCACTTTAACAGTAAGTCCTCATAAAAATAGTAAGATTATTAATGAGATTGGACTTAAACTAGAAGATAAATATAAAATTAAATATTTAGTTTCTGATTTTAAAAAAGAAGATGGATATAAAAGATCGATAGAATTATCAAGGAAATATGATTTATATAGACAAGATTATTGTGGTTGTTTATATAGTAAAGGAGTAAACATTGATGAATAAAAAAGGTTTTACAATGGTTGAATTACTTGTTGTATTAGTTGTTTTAGGGTTACTTGCTATTATTGTAGTTCCTACTATTCAAGGAGTTTTAAAAAAATCTAAAGATAAGATTAATAGTATTAATATGAATCAATTAAAAGATGCTGGTAAATTAGTTGGTGAAGAAATATTATTTTGTGAATTAAATGATAATACTAAAGCAATAGTTAAAATAAAAAATGATAATTGTGAAAAAGATGAAAATGGATATTGTAAAGATGCTGATTGTATTATGATGCAAGAAGTATTATATGGAGATGGGATTACTTTAAATGTTAGTGATTTAAAAGAAAAAAAATATTTAAGTGATCCAAATAATCTTTGTAAAGGAAAAATTATAATTACTTCAAATCAAAGTAATTATAAAATTAGTGTTGTAACAGAGGATGCAGATTGTTCTTCTAAGTAGGAGGGTTTATGGGTTTATTTAGTAAATTTAAACAAGTATTTAAAAAAGAAGAAAAAAAACAAGAAGATATTGAAGCTTTTGATAAGGGATTAGAAAAAACTCGAAAAGAGTTTGTTTCTGAATTGTCTATTTTAGGACATAAATATCATAAAGTTAATGAGGAATATTTTGAAGAATTAGAAGCTATTTTAATTAAAGCCGATATTGGAATTAGAACAGTTACGGAATTTTTAGATAGATTAAGAAAAAGAGTTAAAGATGAAAAGATTGAAGATACTGAATATTTAAGAGAAGTTATTATTGATGAACTTTTTATGATTTATGTTAATGGTGATTCTTTAACTGATAAGATTAATATTCAAGAAGATGGACCAACAGTTATTTTAATGGTTGGTGTTAATGGTGTGGGTAAAACTACAACGATAGGTAAGCTAGCTAATAAGTATCATAATGAGGGTAAGAAAGTTATGTTAATTGCTGGTGATACTTTTAGAGCAGGAGCAATTCCTCAATTAAAGGAATGGGCTGAAAGAACTGACTCTTTATTTGTAGGAAAAGAAAATATGGATCCAGCAAGTGTTATATATGATGGATTAGAGGAAGCTTTAAAAGAAAAAGCTAATATTGTTTTAATTGATACAGCTGGTAGATTACAAAATAAAGTTAATTTAATGAATGAACTTGAAAAAATTAATAAAGTTATTGGTAAATTTATTCCAGGAGCTCCTCATGAAACTTTACTTATAATTGATGCAACTACTGGACAAAATGGGATTAGTCAGGCAATTAGTTTTAAAGAAATAACAAATATTACGGGAATAGTTTTAACTAAATTAGATGGTACTGCTAAAGGGGGAATAGTTTTAGCTATTAAAGAAGAAGTTAATTTACCAGTTAAATTTGTTGGTCTTGGAGAAGGGATTAATGATTTAAAATCATTTGATATTGAAGATTATATCTATGGATTATTAAAGGATATGATGTAATGGAAGAAATTATTTATTATTCATCTTTATTTGATTATTATCAAAGTTTACTTACCGATGTTCAAAGAAAATATTTTGAAGATTATTATTTTAATAATTTATCATTACAAGAAATAGCTGATAGTTATGATGTTTCAAGAAATGCGATTAGTAAAACTTTAAAAGAAATAAAAGAAAAGTTAGATTATTATGAATCTAACTTGAAATTATTAAGTAATAATAAAAAAATAAGAGAATTACTTTCGGAAGAAGATTTAAAGAAGATAGAAGAGTATATATAAAAAGAATTAGTTAGGCTAATTCTTTTTAAGTGTTACTTCAATAATTTCTAAAAAGGTAAGAGCGGTTATTTCAGTATCTTCATCAAGATGAATATTTTCTCCGGTATTAATTATTTTGTTATTGATAAGACATTTACCACTAGAAATAAAGTATTCTGATAATTTATTTGTTTTATAAGTATTATCTTTAAAGATAGTTATTTGATTAGTTGTAAATGTTGTTTCATTGTTATTGTATGTATTTAAATGTTTAATGTATCCCCAAGGATAAAATTTGGTATCATTAGCTGTCTTATTTAATAGTTTAATACCATGACTAGTATTTACTAAAATAACATTTTTAACACCTTCATTAATAATTTTTTTATCTTCATAATTTATGATGCTGGTATTAAATTCATCAGCTGGAGATAGTTTTAAAACTAAACGATCCCATGTACCTAAATCATTCCAACTGGAATTACTACTTATAACACTAATATTTTTTTCTTTTTCTAATACTTCATATTCAAAGCTAGTATGAGGTAAGTTATGATAATTCTTTTTAAAGTCTTTATAGTTTTGATAATTTAAATAATTTTTAGACACATCAATCACTTTCTTTAATTTAAAAATATTAATGCCAGTGTTCCAAAGAGCATTATTAGCTAGTAATTTAGTTGCTTCTTCAATATTAGGTTTTTCTTTAAAAGAAGTTACTAATCCATTTTCACTATTGATGTAACCATAATGAATTGAAGGAAATGTTGGTTTAATTCCAATTAAACAAAGATCAGAGATGCCTTTATTAATTATTTCATTAGCTTTATAAAGATTTTTATAGAAGTTAACATCAGCATCATGATCAATAGGAAGAATAGCAATCACTTCATTTTCATCTATCTTTTTTTCTTCTTTTAGATAAATAGCAATATTAAATACAGCACCTAAAGTACCAATATAATCTGGTTCAATGATAATATTATTAAAATGTTTAATTTCTTTTTTTATTTCTTTTTTATATTGTTTAATTGTAGCAATATAGATATCTTTTTTATTAAAAAGAGACGTAACTTCTTGATATGTTTTTAGAAGCATACTTTTAGAATTATCATATAAAGGAATAAATTGTTTAGGAGTGTTTTCAGTGGAAAGAGGCCATAATCTTTTTCCTTTACCACCACATATTAAAATTATTTTCATAATTCACCTCGCAAAAAATGTATTTTAATTATTATATGCTTTATTGTCAATAAAAAAATTAGACTTATTTATCTAATTTTCGTTGATTTAGAAAAGCAATAATATTAGCTGCCATAATTGGGATAAAAATACATATTGTACTGATATTTGACATAAATGAATCTTTTATATTTAAAGCAAGTAATAATAATATAAACCAAAGGATACAAGATATTAGTTGATATTTACTTTCTTTATAAATAAATGATATAAGAGCAAATATAGCAATAAAGCATGATACTAAAATTATTAAAGCCCACCAGGTTGAAGTATACATATTTTGAATTAAAAGTGCTAAATCTTTAGTGGTATTAATAACACTTTCAGCATAACTTAAACGATCTAAATAATTAAAATAGCATAAAAACCATAAAGAAAGAATAATTTCTAAAATAGTAACAATAAGTAATAATTTACTACGATTTTTTAAAAATTTTTTCATTTAGTGCTCCTTATAAAATTTAAAATTAAATCGATTGCTTCAGAACCACGGGATATAATGCGATCAAAATCTTTTTTGTAAAAATGATTATTATATTTTAAATAAAGAGTTGAGGTTTGAGTTTTGTAATTTAACCATAAACCTAGAAAATTTTCTTTTTGGTTTTTAATAAAGTTTTTATATTCTTCCTTATGATTATCATCAAAAGCCTCAATACCGGTACTTTTAAAACTAATACCATCATCAAAACTATATATTTTTAATCGAGCTTTATTAAAAGCTAAATCTAAATCACTTAAATCAGTGGGAATAAAATAATCTTCAAATTTATCTTTTAGATAATTATCAAAACCTAATTCTTTTACTTGTTTTTTAGCTTTTTCATTATATCTTGGTGAATATCCACAAGCAGAGTCATCTAAAGCTCCCATGTAGATAACTTTTTTATCTTCATTAGTAAAATTATATTGTTCTTTAAATAAATCATAAATCAAAAGGGTGGTTGAACAATATTCTTTTATAATGGCATTTGGAATTTGATTACTATTAGGATGGTGATCTATTACACCTACTACTAAAGATGCATCTTTAACTGATTGAGACACATCATTATGATCTACAAGAAAGTAATGATAGTTTTTAATATCTGATTCTTTTAAAATAAATGGGGAATATGTCATAACTTCATTTACTTGTTTTTGTGTTTTAGCATTTAACTTTTCAGTTTCTAAAACAGCATAATCACTATTAATACCAAAACTTTTAAATATTTTAGATAACATGTAAGATGATGTAATTGTATCTGTATCTGGAGTAAGATGACCGATAACTAAAATTTTATTGTACTGCTTTAAATATTCTGTATTCATATTTTTCTTTCCAATCTATTATATTAAAATTATAACATAAAAAAAGCGGATTAGTCATCCGCTAAATTATCAAAATAACCTTGTACAAGAACAACTGGGGTTCCTTTATCACCAGAACCTGATGTTAAATCACATAGAGAACCAACTAAATCAGTTATTTTACGAGGTGTAGTACCTAAGCTAATATTTTGTCCTTTTAAATTACTTTGTTTTTGTTTGATTTCATTTTTAATAGCATCTTTTAATTCATTACCTTTTAAATTAGCAAATTTATTATCAGAAACGTATTTAAGTTTAATTTCATTAGGAGTACCTTCTAATCCGGAAGTATAGGCTGGAGATACAACTGGATCAGCTAGTTCCCAAATACCGCCAACTGGATCTTTAAAGGCACCATCACCATAAACCATTACTTCAATGGTTTTACCAGTTTTTTCTTTAAATAATTCTTGAATTTTTTGAACTAAAGTATCACCAGTTTTAGGGAATAATTTTAGTCTTTCTTCAGTAGATTTATTTGAACCTAATAATCCATATTTTGGATTGAATCCAGAATTATCAATAGGAGCATTTAAAACATCCATTAATGAATAAACATTAGCTCCTTTATTTTTAAGGGATTCTTTAGTTTTATATCTAGTATGAATATCACATGTTAAGACATCGTTAGTATAATTTAGAATTTCACTTGCTTTATTAGAGAAAACAAATTGAACTTCACAGTTTTCTTTTTGACATAAATCTTTATAGTAATCGACCATATTTACACCAGTAAATGGATGAAGCCAATCACCAAAATTTTTGTAGTATTCTTCTTCAGAAATAATACTTCCTAAATCGAATGAACTATGTTCTAATTTATTATCGTCCATAATGTTATTTCCGACTTCATCTGAAGGGAAAGATAATAAAATAGTAATCTTATTCATGCCACGAGCAATGCCTTTTAAAATCATTGAAAATCTATTTCTAGAAAGAATAGGAAATACAACACCAATTTCTTTACTAGGAAATTTAGTTTGTAAATCTTTGGCAATGTCATCAACTGTAACATAATTTCCTTCACTAATACCTACGACAGCTTCAGTAATAGCAACAATATCTCTATCTTTTAAATTAAAATTTTCATTTTGAGCAGCATCTAAAACAGAAGAAACAACTATTTCACTTAAGTTATCTCCTTCTTTAATAATAGGGGTACGAATACCTCTAACTGTTGTGCCTACGCATCTCATTATATACACTTCCTTACAATAAAATTTTACTAAGTAAACATATGCAAGTCAAATTAAAATACATGCTATTTACATAAAGAAATTTGTAATAAATGCTATAAAATTACAAAAGTGTGATAAAAGCATTAAAAAAAGCTGCAAAAGTGTGATAAAAACAGTAAAAAAAGCTGCAAAAGTGTGATATAATACTATTGAGGTGATAATACTATGAAAAGATTTATAACTGAAAAATTAATTGATTGGAAAAATAGTAAAGATAGAAAACCTTTAATTTTAAAGGGAGCAAGACAAGTTGGAAAGACTTATATATTAAAAGATTTTGGGGAAACTAATTATGAAAATGTTGCATATTTTAATTTTGATCATGATGATGGATTAGCAGAATTGTTTTTAAATACTAAAGATCCAAAAAGAATTATCGAGCAATTATCTTTAGCCAATGGTAAGAAAATAAATCCGGGAAGTACATTAATAATTTTTGATGAAATACAAGAATGTCCCAATGCTTTAAATTCTTTAAAATATTTTTGTGAAGAAGCAAATGAATATCATGTTGCTTGTGCTGGTTCTCTTTTAGGAATACGACTTTCTAAAACTTCCTTTCCAGTAGGAAAAGTTGATTTTTTAAACTTGTATCCAATGACTTTTAGTGAGTTCTTAATTGCTGATGGTTCTGAAAATTTAGTTGAAGTAATGAGAAAAACTAAAGAGATAAAAGAAATTCCTAAAATATTTGATGATATGTTAATTGAAAAGTTAAAAACATATTACATAATTGGTGGAATGCCCGAAGCTGTTTATAGTTGGATAAATGATAAGGATATTGAAAAGATTAATAAAATTCAAAAGAATATTTTGGATTCTTATGAAAGTGATTTTGCAAAACATACCGATGCGAATGACGCAAATAAGATATCATTAATTTGGAATGGTATTCCATCACAATTGGCTAAGGAAAATAAAAAATTTGTTTATCAAGTAGTAAAAGAGGGAGCACGTGCTAGAGAATATGAAGGAGCACTTAATTGGTTAAATGATGCAAATTTAATTAATAAATGTTATTTAGTGAATAAATGTGCTTTTCCATTAAAAGCTTATACTGATTTATCATCATATAAAATATATATGAATGATGTAGGATTATTAAGAAGAATGTCTAATTTAGATAGTAGTATAATTTTAGATGGTAATAAGTTATTTGAAGAATTTAAAGGTTCCTTTACAGAAAACTATGTAGCAAATACTTTAAGCTATGTTTTGAATGAAAATCCTAATTATTATACATTTGATAGGAATGAAATAGACTTTATAATTCAAAAGAATAATAAAATAGTTCCTATTGAAGTAAAATCAAATAAGAGTGTTAATAATACTAGTTTAACTAAATATAATGCTAAAAATGATAATGAAATTTCATTAAGATTCTCTTTAAATAATTTAAGCAGGGAAGGAAAAATTATTAATGTTCCATTATATCTAATAGAATATATTAATCAATTAATTTAGATAAAAAAATTACTTTTGCTTTAAAAGTAATTTTTTTGTGATATAAATATTTTTACCATTCTTCATTTGGGTTAAATTCTTTAGCTTGGTTCCAATCTTCATTTTTTCTAATTTCATTTTATGTTGTCTATAAGTCCAGGAATATTAGATAAATATAAAGTATCTTTCTCTTTAGAAATTAATTCGTTTGAAATATTAGTTGTTTCCATGATTCACTTCGTATTTATGGATAATTTATAAAAAAAGCGACTTTTTAGTCGCTTTATATTCTTAATGGTGGAGAATAAGGGACTCGAACCCTTGACCCTCTGCGTGCAAGGCAGATGCTCTAGCCAACTGAGCTAATTCCCCAAAGAACATATTCATTCTAGCATATCAATTAACTAAAATCAAGTATTTTCTTTTTATTTTTTTAATATCTTTTGATTGTAAAGATATTCTTCAATATGAATTTGATGAAATTCCGTGTTATATTTTTGAAGCTCTTGAAACATTCTCATAAAAATAACATTAAAGGGGTTATATCTACTTCCAGAATTTCTAAATCTAACAGGAATATTGTATGGTGAAGATAATAGTTCATTTTGTTTTCTTTTAGCAAATTCTAGAATGAACTTTTCACCATCAAAATTAATCTTAACTAAGTCATTTGAATCATCATAAATTTCATCACTACACCAAGTAATAGTTTTACCATCAAATAATTCATGATAAGCATCACTTTCTTTTAGACTAGCAACATTTTCTTTATAGAAATCATATATATCAGCAAGAGAGTCAAAATGACTAAGACCACTTTCAAATAAAGCAATTTCAGTATCAATGTCAAAGACAGATGCATTCTTAATACGATTATATAATTGTTCAAATAAAGTATAAATAGCATAATCTTCTTTAGTTATTTCAAACGATTCTAAAATTAATTTTTCTTTAGGTGATTTAGATAAAGTCCAATATAAATCTAAGTTATTCTCAAAAGAGATGATAAGTTTTTTATCACCATTTGATAGAATAATCTTTTGAGGTAGTTTACCTTGATTTTTAATTTTTTGAACTTCCATACTACTCACCCGGAACTATAATTTTACCACAAATTAAGAGAAGGAAGTATACTTTATTTGAATTATTTCACAAAAGTGAAGAATTTTATAATTGTTTAAAATAATTTCTTGTTTAGATTTTTCAATTTTAATAACAGTTCCGGATATTTTATTTAGGAATCCGCTTTGATATATAGTAAATTCAATAGGGATTTTATTAAAGTAAGATTCTAATATTTTAGATTCTAAGTTATTTATTTGCTCTTCAGATAAAGTGGGTTTAGTAATTCGAGATTTTTGTCTTTCAATATCTTTAATTAATATTTTAGAGTTGATGACAGAATTAAATGGGAGCCATTTAAGCATTTTACGATCATGCATTATGACCACCAATTTTTTTATTACGAGCAATAGCAGTTGAATCTTCTAAAAGAGCCGAAGCTTTTAAAATACTAT
Organism: uncultured Bacilli bacterium; assembly: GCA_934086935.1. Lineage (GTDB taxonomy): Bacteria > Bacillota_I > Bacilli_A > RF39 > UBA660 > CAG-533. The sequence goes on along the minus strand of CAKOIQ010000005.1, from coordinate 52,185 downwards.
TGGCACCATATTTAGCTTTAATTTCATCAATAGCTTTATCTTTAGCTTGATCAGTTTTAATTTCTTCAAGTGATTCAAATAAATTTAATTGAATACTATTATCATCAGTTAATTTGCCTAAAGAAATACTTACTTTTCTAATAGGTAAATCTTCATAATATTTATCAAAAATATTAATACAAGCATTATAAATTACTTTATCATTATTAGTACTAGTTTGTAGTTTTTGAGTGTGATAGAAACCACCACCAATATTTTTAGAATAACCAATACCAAAACCAATACAACTAGTTTGTTTTTTAGAATCTCTTAATCTTTTAGTTAAAACATCAATCATTTCTTTAATTATTAAAGTAACGTTTTCTTCATTATAATCTTTAAATAAGATTTGACTATGACTGATAGATTTATCTTTGGGAATAACATTATTAAAATCACTTATTTTAGATAAATCAATACCATTAGCATGATTCCATAATTCTTCACCAATAACTCCATATTTATCTTTTAAAATATTTTTGTCATATTTAGCAATATCTTCAATTTTATAAAGTTTTAATTTATTTAAGTTTCTTTCCATACGAGGACCGATACCCCACATTTTAGATAGAGGAGTGATAGGCCAAAGTTTATTTGGAATATCTTCATAAGTCCATTTAGCAATATTATCTTTAGTATGTTTAGCTTCAATATCCATAGCTACTTTAGCAAGAAGTAAATTAGGACCAATACCAGCAGTAGCAGTTAGACCGGTTTTATCTTTAATTCTTTGCATAATAGTTTTAGCAAGTTCATAGTCAGTCATTTTATACATTTTAAGATAATCAGTAACATCTAAAAATACTTCATCAATAGAGTAAACATGCATATCTTCATGAGAGACGAATTCAAGATAAATACTTAAAACTTCTTTACTTTTAGCAATATATAAACTCATACGAGGTGGAGCTTTAATAATTTTAATATTTTTAGGTAGATTATATTTATAAAGTTCAAAGACACGACAACGACCAGGGACACCAAATTTTTTTAAAAAAGGTGTGACTGCTAAAGTTATAGCCCCATTACGGGTAGGATCACATACGATTAAAGGAACTTTATATGGATCAAGTTTTCTTTCAACACATTCACAGGAAGCAAAAAAACTTTTTAAATCAATAGCAAGAATATTTCTTTTAGGATATAATTCTTCCATTTCAATCACCTGTATTAATTATAAAACATATGTTTGGTATAGTCAATTTCCAAATAATGGTTATTTGTGTTATAATTTTTTATAGAGAGGAGTTTTATAATGTATGCAGAAGTATTAGTACAATATGGAGTTAAAGCTTTAGATAGACAATTTACTTATAAAATTCCTATAAATTTAACAAATGATTTACAGGTAGGAATGAAAGTTTTAGTTCCTTTTGGAAATATGACAATAAATGGATTTGTTATTAAAATAAAAAATGAAACTGATCAAGAAAATTTAAAAGAAATAATAGAAATAACTAATAAAGATTTTAGATTAAATAATGAATTACTTGATTTAGGTAAATATATTAAAGAAACTACTTTATGCTCACTTATTCAAGCTTATCAAACCATGCTTCCAAGTAGCATGAAAGTTAAGACTATTAAAAGTAATTATCAAAAATATAATGAATATATTGAACTTATTAATAAAGATGAAGTTATTAGTTATATAAATAGTAAAAGTAGAGTTACTAAACAAATTGAACTTTTAAATAGATTATTAACTGGTGAAGTAATACTTAAAAATGAATATAGTAAAACTATTATTGATAAATTATTAGAATTAAATCTAATTAAAATAAGAAAACAAATTAAATATAGAATTAATAAAGATAAAGAAAATATTAAGAAAATAATACTTACAAAAGAACAAGAAGATGCGGTTAAGAAAATAGAAAAATCTTTTGGTAATAATGATACTTTTTTAATTCATGGAGTAACTGGTAGTGGTAAGACTGAAGTTTATATGACTTTAATTGAAAAAGTTATTAAAAATGGAAAATGCGCAATTATGTTAGTTCCAGAAATTAGTTTAACTCATCAAATTGTAGATAGATTTTATAAAAGATTTGGTAGTGATGTTGCAATTTTTCATAGTGCTTTATCTGATGGAGAAAAGTATGATGAGTATCATAAGATATTAAATGGTAACGTTCATGTAGTAGTAGGAACTAGAAGTGCAATATTTGTTCCATTTAATAAAATTGGAATTATTATAATTGATGAAGAACAAAGTACTAATTATAAACAAGATAATAATCCCAGATATCATGCTAGAGATATAGCAATTAAAAGAAGTGTTTATCATAAATGTCCAGTAGTGTTAGGAAGTGCTACACCTTCGTTAGAAAGTATGGCAAGAGCTTTAAAAGATGTTTATCATTTAATTAAATTAGATAATAGGATTGGTATAAGTGCTATTCCTGATGTTTCTTTAGTAGATATGCATGAAGAATATAAAAAAAGAAATATGATTATAAGTGATTTATTAGATGAAAAAATAAAAGATAGAATATCTAAAAATGAACAAATAATTATATTGCTTAATAGAAGAGGATTTACAACAATAGTTAATTGTAAGAATTGTGGATATACTTTTAAGTGTCCTTATTGTGATATTACTTTAACTTATCATAAAACTAGTAATAATTTAAGATGTCATTATTGTGGATATACTTTAGTTAATCCTGAAGTATGCCCAGAGTGTCACGAAAAAGCTTTAACAAGTTATGGACTAGGAACAGAAAAGTTAGAAGAAGAAATTAAACAAAGATATAATGTGAATACAGTTAGAATGGATGCTGATACAACAACAAGAAAAGGTAGTCAAGATGAAATTATTAGAAAAATAGAATCTTTAGAAGCCAAAATTATTATTGGGACGCAAATGATTGCTAAAGGATTTGATTTTCCTAATGTAACATTAGTTGGTATTATTAATGCTGATGATGCTTTAAATGTACCAGATTTTAGAAGTGGAGAAAGAACCTTTGAACTTCTTAGTCAAACTTCTGGAAGAGCCGGAAGAGGAAGTAAAAAAGGTGAAACTATAATACAAACATTTAATCCAGATAATAAAACATTATTTTTTGTTAAAAATAATGATTATATGAGTTTATATAATTATGAAATGAAAATAAGAAAATCATTAAAATATCCACCATATTATTATTTAACATTAATTAAAATAGCATCTAAAGATTATGAAATGGCATCTAGTGAAGCAAGAAAAGTATATTCTTTTTTAAATAGAAATTTAAAAAATGTAATTATTTTAGGTCCAACAACATCAGCAATGTTTAAGATAAATAATGTGTATAGATTTCAAATAATATTAAAATATAAAAACTATGATTTAATTAAACCTACGTTAATTAATTTAGATGAAGTTTATAAAAGTAATACCAAAGTAAATATAGAAATAGATAATAATCCTTGTAGATTATAAACTGGAGAAATCCAGTTTTTTGCGTAAAAGTAGACAATAAAGGTGGATAAGTAGACAAATTTTCATCATATGCAACGTTTGTACTAACATTGACTGTAAGAATGATATATAGTACAATAAAATAGAAAGATAGAAGTGATTTATTAACCATGGATAACAAGCAAAGATTAGTATTATTAGTAACTGGGTTATTTTTGGTTTTATTATGTGGAGGATTATCATATGCCTTCTTTTCAAGTGTAAGCAATAATGAATCTTCTTCTACTATTTTTGCCAAAGGTGGTACGATGAATGTTGTGTATGACAATAAGTCAGCAAATATTTCTGTAGCAAATGTATATCCCAGAGAAGAAGCCTGGGTAACAAAGAAATTTCAAGTAATAGGAAATAATACAACTGATTTGTTAATGTTTTATAAAGTAAAAATGGTAATTGATAACAATGAATTTGGGTTAGATTTAAGTTACACATTAACTGGAACTAACACAGCAAACAGTGGTGCTTTAATTCCAAATGTAACAAGTAATGCATACATTGGGGAACGTAATGTATCTTTAGGAACAGGATATCATATAAAAGGCAAAAATAATGTACACGATTATACATTACAGATATTTTTTAAACCAAGTAATAATGATCAAAATTATGGACAAGAAGCAAAATTTGCAGCACATCTAGTAATTGAAACAGATGGAACATCAACAGAGTCAGCACCAAAGAATTGGAATAGTGCAGGAAGTAATACATTACTTGCTGGAATAAAGAAGAATTATGCAAGTCCAACTGCAACACTAACTAATCCTGTGACAGATGCATCAGCTTCAAATGAAGCAGTTATGAGTTTAACCCCAGATGATTATGGAATTTCATATTATTTTAGAGGTAATGTACAAAATAACTTTGTATCATTTGCTGGAATGTGTTGGAGAATAGTAAGAATAACCGGAGATGGTTCAATTAAATTAGCACTATATGATTATTCATCAGCCAGTTGTACAAATACTGGAGACACCCTAGCATTTGCTAGATATAATGGTGGTATATATGAAACCAAATTTAATGAAAAAGTCCCCGAACAAGTGAATAGATATTATGGTTCACAAAATACACTAGAAGGTAATGATAAATATAATGATTTAATTTTAAATCCTAGAAATAATAGTTATCAACTTTTACCCTTAATGACTGATATTAATAAAGGATATAATGATAATGTTTACATTGGATTTATGCATGGAATACCAAATTCAAATACGTATGCTGCAACCCATGCAAATATAGATAAAAGTGTCATCTTAGAAACCCTAGAAACATGGTATAAATCAAAATTAACAGCATATACAGAAAAGCTTGCTGATACAATATGGTGTAATGACAAAAGTACAGTTAAAGATGTAACACTTAATCAAGTTGGAACAAAAAATGGAGTACTTAATAAAGAATCTATACCACTTCCAGGTTTAGGTTATCAAAAAGAAAATACTGTGTATGGTTCAGGTAATAGATTATTTCCTTTAGATCAATCTCAAGAAAAACTTTCATCCGCTATGGGACCAAGTTTAATATGTCCCAAAGATAATGATGGTGGTAAGTTATCTAAATTTACAGTTGATGATACAGTAAATGGAAATGGTAACCTTGATTATAAGATCGGATTACTTACAGCAGATGAGATGGTATTAGCTGGTATGGCAACAGTACCAGTGTATGTCAATAATAATTATGATCAAAACTCAGTTACATCTTATTTAAGAAGTAATGCAAACTACTATTATTGGACTCTTTCGCCGCTTGTTTTCTTTAACGGGGGCGTTAGTGTCTGGCGCTCTAATGTTGGTGGTTTCTTGGATGGCGATCCCGTTGGCGACTCTAGCGCGCTTCGTCCCGTAGTTTCTCTTAAATCTGCAACGACGATATCTGAGGGTAATGGTACATCATCTAGTCCATTTGTTGTTAATTAGATAACTTTAAGTTATCTTTTTAATTGTTTGCATTTATGAGTAAATCTTATTATAATTGCTTTAGAGTGAAAATATTGAGTTAGTTAAGGAAAATAATGATAAAGATAAAGTTATTCAGTTAATTGAAAGTATATATTTAGACGAAATTAGTCCAAAAGAAGCTTATATGTTATTAGTGAAACTTAAGGAAATATTCTGATACTTATGTTTATTCAAATTTTCCCAAGGAAAAGAAACATTTAAAGATTGCATATTTTGATGCAGTTAATAATTTGTTTGAATATACTTTAAGAGCTAATAATATTAGTGGTAATGTGAGAAATAAGAATCAAAATGAATGTTTTACTTATTTAAGTGTAATTGATTTTTATATTTCTTATATGTATGATTTAAAAATTGTTAGTTCAAGGAGATATTCTTCAATATTAAGGGTTTTAGATAATATAAAAAAATTCTAATCTGGTTGGATTAATGAAGAAAGTAAATAATTTATATGATAAAATGTATTCATATGAAAATTTAAAAGAAATTTATAGAACTGTTAAGTGTAAGTGTAAATATTATATTAGATATATGGATGATTTAATTATTATTGATAGTAATAAAGATAGATTAGTTAATGTTTTAGAGAGTATTAAGTTAGAGTTAATTAAATATAAATTAAAGATTAATCCAAAGAGTCGAATATATTCTTTAAATCATGGATTTAATTTTTTATATAAGACTAATTTAGCTAAATATTATAGAAGTTTAGCTAGTTATAATGGGTTCTTTTTGAGATGTAATGTTGACAATTGTAAAAATTTTGTTATAATTTAGGTATATTTTAAAGCGATGACTTCCTTGGAAAAGAACGAGCTATATATTAATGAAGATTCTAAAGTAGGGTGGAACCACGGTAATGCGTCCCTATGGTTTAGGGTCTTTTTTTATTTGGAGGGTATGTGAAGATATTTATTGGATGTGGGTCTAACCCCAAAAGTAGTGAGAAATTAAAAGATATGACTAAAGATGTATGTGAGTTGCTTGCTTCTTTAGGTTATGATTTAGTTTATGGTGCTTATAATGAAGGTATGATGGGTGTATGTTTTAATACATTTAAAGAATATAATAGGGATGTTTATGGCATTAATATAACTAAGTATGTTACTGAAGGTGATTATGAGGTTTATGATACTTCTTTTGAGAGATTAAAAAGAATTTGTGAAATAAGTGATAAGTTTTTAATTTTACCTGGTGGGATTGGTACTTATTCTGAATTATTTGGTTTATTAGAAGAAAGAGTTAAACCAGTAATATTGTATAATTTTAATGGTTTTTATGATGATTTAATTAGATATTTAAAAAAGAATTTAAATAATAATATATTATATGAAAATGATTTAGATAATTTAATTGTTGTTAGTGATATAAATGAATTAGAAAGAGTGATTAAAGATGAAAAATAGTATGGAAGATATTGTAAATTATTGTAAGAATTATGGTTTTGTATTTCAAGGAAGTGAAATATATGGTGGTTTATCTAATTCTTGGGATTATGGTTCTTTAGGTAAAGAATTAAAAGAGAATATTAGAAAAGCTTGGTGGAAAAAGTTTATTCAAGAGGTACCTAATAATTATGGTTTAGATTCAGCTATTATTATGAATCCTAATGTATGGGTTGCTTCTGGTCATGTTACTAGTTTTGCTGATCCTTTAATGGATTGTAAGAAATGTAAATCTAGATATAGAGCTGATAAGTTAATTGAAGATTTTACTGAAGGTAAAGAAACTGGTGATGGTTGGGATAATAAAAAGTTAGAAGAATTTATTAAAGAAAATCATATTAAATGTCCTAAATGTGGTAGTGAAGATTTTACTGATATAAGAAAATTTAACTTATTATTTGAAACTCATATTGGTGTTACTGAAGATGCTAAGAGTGTATGTTATTTAAGAGGAGAAACTGCTCAAGGTATATTTACAAACTTTTTAAATGTTCAAAGAAGTATGAGATGTAAGATTCCATTTGGTATTGGTCAAACTGGTAAGAGTTTTAGAAATGAAATTACTCCTGGTAACTTTATTTTTAGAACAAGAGAATTTGAACAAATGGAATTAGAGTTCTTTTGTAAGCCTGGTACTGATTTAGAATGGTTTAAATTTTATAAAGACTATTGTATGAATTTCTTGAAGAGTTTAGGTTTAAAAGAAGAAAATTTAAGATATAGAGATCATAAACCAGAAGAACTTGCTTTTTATAGTAAGGCTACTACTGATATAGAATACTTATTCCCAATGGGATGGGGAGAGTTATGGGGTATTGCCGATAGAACTGATTATGATTTAGGTGTTCATATGAAACATTCTGGTCAAGATTTAAGATATTTAGATCCTGTAACTAATGAAAAGTATTTACCTTATGTTATTGAACCTTCAGTAGGTTTAGATAGATTATTTTTAGCAGTAATAAGTAATGCTTATGAAAAAGAAGTATTAGATAATGGAGAAGAAAGAGAAGTATTAAGATTAATTCCTTCTTTAAGTCCAATTAAAGCTACTATTCTTCCTTTAGTTAAAAAGATTCATAGTGATAAAGCTTTAGAGTTATATCAAAGTTTAGCTAAAGAATTTAATGTATCTTATGATGAATCTGGTTCAATTGGTAAGAGATATAGAAGATGTGATGCAGTTGGTACTCCTTTTGCTATTACAATAGATGATGATACTTTGAATAATAATATTGTAACTGTTAGAGATCGTGATACGATGGAGCAAGTTAAGATATCTTTAGATGAATTAAAAGATTATATTTTAGAAAGAATTAAATAGAGAAGGATTTCTCTATTTTTTGTTTATTGAATAATTTTAATCTTTGTTATATTAATTTTGATAGATTTAATAATAAGAAAATTTTGAAAACTATTTTAATAAGTTTACTCACAATTATCTTAAGAATAGGAGTATCCTATGCTTTTTATGCTGCCATTATAAATGGAAATGAAACAACTACAACTCTCCAATTAGAAGCGGGTGTATTGTCAATAAAATAGATGATGGTTCTATTGCTTCATGGGATGCTAGTGTTTCTGGTAGTGGTAAAATAATAGCTTATACTTTAGATGAAGATAATAATGGTTTGTATGAATTATATATTTATTGGACAATTTGCTAATTATACTAGTTTGAAAGAAATGAATTTAGCTTATTTAAATACGTATAAAATAACTGATATGTCATGGATGTTTTCAAGTAATGTGGTCACTAATATAATATGGTTAAATTCATTTGATACTTCAAGTGTTACTAACATGTATGCAATGTTTGCTAGTAATAAGGCAACAAGTTTAGATTTAAGTAATTTTGATACCTCGAATGTCACAAATATGTCTTATATGTTTACTGGTAGTGCTGCCTCAGATGTTAATTTAAGTAATTTTAATACTTCGAAGGTAAATACGATGGCATCGATGTTTTACCAATCAAAAGCAACAAGTTTGGAACTTGATAATTTTGATACAGGTAATGTTACAGATATGTCAGATATGTTTGCCAGTAGTTCGGCAAGGACGATAACTGGTTTAAATAGTTTTAATACTAGTAAAGTTACGAACATGTATTTAATGTTTGGCTTAGTTAAAGCAAGTAATTTGGATTTAAGTTCATTTGATACCAGTAATGTTACAAATATGGGATATATGTTTACGGGATGTACTACTCCAGTATTAGATTTAAGTAGTTTTGATACTTCAAAAGTAACAAATATGGACGGAATGTTTTCTAGTAGTACAAGTATAACCGGATATGCAAGAAATCAAGACGAAGCTGATAAATTTAATGCGAGTAGTAATAAACCATCTGGTCTAACATTTGTTGTTAAATCATAATTAGACGTTTTAAATAACGTTTTTATGAACTGATATTATCTAATATAAATTGCCTACTTAACCCTCTCAGTTGTCTACTTTAAGCTTACCACTACATTACGCGTGCGTAGACCAAAAAATTCAATTTGTTAACCTTGACCGGGAGGGGGTATTATAGTACAATAAAATAGAAAAATAAGGAGTGTTTGTTAACCATGAATAATAAGCAAAAATTGATAATATTAATTACAGGATTGTTTTTAGTTTTGATTTTTGGAGGATTATCATATGCCTTCTTCTCAACAGTAACTAATAACGAATCTTCTTCTACAATTCTTGCCAAAGGTGGTAAAATGACAATAAAGTATGCCAATGGTTCGGGTACTATTAAAATGCAAAATATTTATCCCAGAGAGGAAGCATGGGTAAATAAAGTGTTTACTGTTACCGGTAATAATACCACCGATTTGGAAATGAATTATAGATTATATTTAGTGGTTTCAAATAACGCCTTTAATTTTGGAGATTTAACATATTCAATAAGTGGAACAACAACCAATTCAACAGATACTTTAATAAGTAAAGCAAATCAATCAATACCAAAATTAGGACAAGTGATTATGGGAATAGGTATTTTTAAATCAAAAACATCAACTCATTCATATAATTTAAGAATATTTTATAAAGAAACTGGTGAAAATCAAAATAATGGACAAAGTAAAAATTTTGCTGGATATATAAAAATAGATTCAGGAAGTTCGCTTGCTTATGATGCATTAATGGAGGGTGATAAAAATTTAAATTCAAATAGTTCAGCATTTAATGGACCGATTGCTAGAACTGAAATAGAAGAAGTAACATTTAATAATACAAACGTTGTACCAAGTAATGCCATAGCTTCTTGGGATGCAAGTGATAAACAAAATGGCAGTATCATGGCGTATACATTAGATGAAGATAATGATGGATTATATGAATTATATATCGGTCAAAACGGAGGAGTAGTAGCAAATCCTAATTCTCAATATTTATTTGGCAATTTTTTTAAACTTAAAATTATTAATCTAACTAATTTTGATACCTCAAAAGTAACAGATATGTCTAGGATGTTTTATTCAAGTGGCGCAACAAGTTTAGATTTAAGTAGTTTTGATACCTCGAAAGTAACCAATATGTATCAAATGTTTTCTGGAAGTTCTGCCACTAGTTTGGATTTAAGTTCGTTTGATACCAGTAATGTTACCAGTATGTACGGTATGTTTTATTTAAGTAAAGCAACCAAAATCAAAGGCCTTGATAAATTTGATAACTCGAAAGTAATCAGTATGTCTTATATGTTTGCTGGTACTGAAACAACAAGTTTAGATTTAAGTAATTTTGATACCAGTGGTGTTACAACGATGTCACATATGTTTTGGAGTAGTAAAGCAACAAGTTTGGATTTAAGCGGTTTTGATACCAGTAAAGTAACAGATATGTCAATGATGTTTGCTAGTAGTGACGCAACAGAAATAAGAGGATTAACTCAATTTAATACATCGAAAGTAACCAATATGTCATCTATGTTTACTGGAAGTAAAGCAACAACATTAGATTTAAGTAGTTTTGATACAAGTAATGTCACTAGTATGTCTGGTATGTTTTATGGAAGTTCCGTCACCAGTTTAGATTTAAGTAGTTTTGTTACATCGAAAGTAACCAATATGTATCAAATGTTTTCTCAGAGTAAAGCCACCAGTTTAAATCTAAGTAGTTTTAACACATCTAATGTTACGAATATGTCAGGAATGTTTTGGAATAGTGCGGCAATCGAAATCAAGGGATTAGAAAAATTTAGTACCTCCAAGGTAACAGATATGTCTCATATGTTTTATTATAGTGCCGCAACAACATTAGATTTAAGTGGTTTTGATACATCAAATGTAACCAACATGTCAAATATGTTTGGTGGAAGTAAAGCGGCAACAGGATATGCACGTACGCAAACAGATGCAGATAAATTTAATGCAAGCAGTGGAAAACCATCAGGTCTTACATTTGTTGTTAAAAGTTAAAAAAGACAATTGAATTGTCTTTTTTATATTTTTGTTATTTCTTTTATATCATTAATATTAATAACATCTCTTTCTTTGGTGACTATATAGTTTTGGGTTTTACCGATAATTGTAGTGGTAATATTTTTGGTATTTGTTACGATGTGAACTTTAACTGGTAGATTGTCGTAGATTGATTCATCTGTTACTTGGGTAAATTTACCTCTATATAGTTTTTCTTCTTTGTTATCATTAATGGTATTTTTAAATATTTCTGGTAAACTCATATGACCTCCTATTAATTATATGTATAATAATTATTATTTTCACAAAATATTAATATGAAAAGATTTAAAGTTATTTTTGTTTTAATTGTTTTTATGATTATTAGTGTTTTAAATAATTATTATGCTGGTAGTTTTTCTTCTTTGTTTAGTAATTATTTTATTAAGCAGGGGGTTTGGTTTTTAGTTTCTTTTGGTTTTATTTATTTTCTTAGGTATTTTAATGTTGATTTTATTATTGATAAGAGTATTTTTTTATATGTTTTTGGTGTGTTTTTACTTATTGTTACTTATTTGTTTGGTACTGATGTTAATGGGGCTAGAAGTTGGTTAAAGTTGGTTTTTTTTAGTATCCAGGCTTCTGAGTTTATGAGAAGTTTTTTAATGATTTATTTATTTCATTTTAAAGATAAATATAGTCATTTAAGTGATTTTAAATTTATTTTATATTCTTTTCTTATTGTTTTAATACCTTCGGTTCTTACTTTTATTGAGCCGGATACTGGTGGGGTTATTTTATATTTATGTGTTTGGTTTTATTTTATAATTAGTAAAAAAATTAATAAGTTTTATTATATTGGGGGTAGTGCTTTTATTTTAGGTTTTCTTGGTTTATTTTTCTTTTTATATTTTAAAAGGCAAGAATTGTTTATAGATTTATTTGGGACTAGTTTCTTTTATAGGATGGATAGGTTAGTTAATTTGGGTGATGGTTATCAAATTAATGAGGCTCTTAAGAGTATTTCTAATAGTGGATTGTTTGGAATTAAAAATTATATTTATTTTCCGGAAGCTCCTACTGATTTTGCTTTTACTTTGTTGATTGCTAATTTTGGATATGTTGGTTTAATTTTTTTACTTATGGTTTATTTTTATTTATTTAAATTTATTTTAGAGTTTAGGTATGATGATTTAAGTAGATGTTTTGTTTTTACTTTGTTAGTGCAGTTTTGTATTAATATTTTTATGAATATTGGGTTATTTCCAATTATGGGAATTACTTTACCTTTTATTAGTTATGGTGGTAGTTCGCTTTTTTCTTATATGTTGGTTTTAGGTTTTATTTTAAATAAAAATAAGGCTTAAGCCTTATCTGTAATAGGGATATGGACTGTAGTTGTAGCCTCCATAATAGTTATATCCATATGGGTAGGGATTATTATAATTATAATTTGGGTTTGTTACATATACAGGTCTGGGACGAGAGGCACTAACAACTGCTGCACCACCTAATCCTCCTAAAAGAAATGGAAACCAAAATTGTCTATCTCCATTATAATTATTAGGATAAATAATCATATAAGAAAACTCCTTTCTTTGTATTATATGAAAGGAGTTTTTTAATTGTTATAAAACCTATATAAGTTAATAGATGGACGATTATTTAGACGATAAGGAATTTTACTGGTTCCTAAACCACTTGATATATATATTTCAGTTTTATCTATTTTATATTTAGCATCATAATATTTTTTGGCACCATTTGGAGTATATATACTTCCAATAAATGGGAGTCTTATTTGTCCATTAAGAGAATGTCCGGCTAAGATTAGATCTAAATTTTTATCTTTAATTTTTTCATATCTATCTGGTTCATGTGTTAGTAATATTTTATAGTAATTATTATCTTCATAATTAAATGCCATTTCGATGTTTTGGTTACCGTTAATTGAATCATCTAATCCTATTAACATAATGGGAGTGTCACCTTTATAATAAATTAGTTTGTTTAAATTATTTAATTCTATTATTTTGGTTTGGGTAATGATACTGTTATAATTTTCATTAATATCGTTATCACCACGAACTGAGTATGTATTTAATTTGGGATTTAGTTTATTTAGTGATTCTATAATATTTTTTTTATTATCTTCGGTTAGTTTGTAATCTGATGAAATTAAATCGCCTGTAAATATGATTATATCTGGATTTAATTGGTTTATTTGATTGATTAGTTTATCTAGATATTTTTTATTTATAGTTGAACCATATTTTAAATCAGTAAAATGAACTATTTTAAAGCCTTTAAAACTTTCTGGTATTTTGTTATTAATTATACTGTATTCTTTAATTTTAATGCCGGTAGTAGAGATATATCTACTATAAATAATTATTAATCCAAGAATTAATAGTATATATATAAAGATATGTGATTTACTTTTAGATTCTTGTTTTTCTTTTTTATTCATAATGACTCCTTATAATATTATTGTTATTAAAGTGATTAGGTTATAAACACTGTGAGTTATAATTGAACTTAAGATATTTTTGGTTTTATAAAAGGGATAAAGGAATGTTAGTGACATTAGGGTGTATGATATTAGATGAATTAAATCTTGAGGTATTTTTTGTATATGTAATATAGCAAATAATAGGGTTGAAACTATTATATAGATATATTTATTTTTTATGATGGTTAAGTTATATCTAAATAGGATTTCTTCTATAATGGGACTAAATATTATTATATTTAATGTGTAATAAAAGGGATATTTTTTTAGCTCTTCTCTTATGATTAATTCATTTTGAGGGAGGTCATTAAATTTGGTTATTATTAGGTTAGAAATAATTATAAATACTAGTCCAATGGCTAGGGTTTTTAAAATTAATATTAAATATTTTTTATAGTTTGTTTTGAAATCTTTAATTGTTTCTCTGATATTTAGATTATTTATTTTTATTAAAGTTATAATTAATATTAACATTGTTAGGATGTTTATTATTGTAAAGGTTATGTTTGATGGTTTTAAAAGAGTTAAGAATGTATTAACTCCAGTTAGTAAAAATAGATATGTTAAGAAGCTTAATATCATTTTTTTGAATGTCATTTTTATTCACCATTATAATTTTATCATACTTTTTTTATTTGTTAAAAAATTATTGTGTTTTTTTTGAAAATATTATGTTATACTTATAAAAGATAGATAGGTGGATTTATGAAGAGTATTGTAAAACTACTTTTAGGAGTTATGTTATTTTCTTCAATTAATGTTTATGCGGCTTCTTGTTCGGGAACTGATTTGGAGAAGGTAAATAAGGCTGCTAATGGTATTAAAACTAATTATATGGTTAATGAAGGTAAGGTTAAGAAAAATTCTTCGGAATATGAGGTTTTTCCTTCAATTGATTTTACTATTTATAATTTAACTAATGATATTTTTGTTAAGATTACTAGTGATTTTAATAAGAATGAAGATATTGTAACTTATTCTAAGACTAATAATGGTAAGTATAGTTTTAGTTCTAGTGATCTTTTTGGTAAGGGTAATTATTATATTGAGATTTTTTCTAATTTAGATTCTTGTAAGGCTGATAGTGTTAAGAAGATTACTTTAAAGAAACCTTATTATAATCAAAATGTTAAATATAAGATTTGTCTTGATAATCCTGATGTTCCGATGTGTCAAAAATATATTACAGAAGATACGGGAGCGACTGAATGGAATATTGATGAGAAGGTTAAAGAGTATTTAGAAAAAAATAATATTACAATTACTAATAAGAGTGATGGTACTGGTAGTGGTAATTTCTTTAAGGAAAATTGGAAAATTCTTGCTATTAGTGGTGGTGTGATTGTTTTACTTGTTGGGGGATACATTATAATTTCTAAAAGAAGAGGTGCTTTATAATGAAAAAGTTTTGGTTATTTATTTTAAGTGTTTTATTGGTTTTACCGATTGAGGCAAAAGCGGAACTATATAATGTTGGTAGTGATCATGCAACTGGAGGTGCTTATTTTGAGGGCAGTGGGCTTCATGTAACTACTTTCCGTTATTATATGACTAATGGGCCTTATGCTAATCAAACTATGTATTGTATAGATGGTGGTGCTGCCTCTCCTGCTTATATTAATGATTTATCTGATTTAGATATTAATACACCGCTTGGTAGAGCATTTGCAACGATGTTTGCAGCTGCTGATGCAATTGGAGCAAGCACTGTAACTGCTTCAGATGGGGCTCGTATTCTTACTTCATTTTATTCACCAAATGGATATGGAGAAAGTTTCTGGTTTTTCCCTTATGATGGTGTATATAAAGATGTATTTATTAGAATGCTTACCAATGCTGGTTATACATTAGCTGGATTAAGTCCAATTCATAGTACTGAGACAACTATTTCTAAGAGTTCACCAAATTTTGCTCAATTACAAAAAGTTTTCTGTGCTGGTGTTAAAGCTTATGGAGATACGACATCAAAAGTTTATCAAGGTTGTAGTTCAGTAAATACTCCACAAGTAAGTATTAATGGTGGAAGTAGTGGTAATTTAACTGTTAATATGTATGAAGATTCTACTAAAACAAGAAGAAATGAAGGATCAGATCGTTTATTTTCACAATATGTAGGAGCAAAAGTAGTTATTAATCCAGTTGATGCTAAGATTACTTTAACAGGATGTTCTGTTAATAATAGTAATTATGAATGTGCAATATCTGGTAGTTATTTAAATAGAGAAATTGCTAATAATGAAGTTATTGAGGTATTAGTTCAAAATAAAAATAATAATTTAAATACTGATGCTACACAAGTTAATGTTAATATTAATTATTCTTATACTGGTGGTATGACTTATTCTATTAAACAAGGTACTTGTTATGGTAGTGGTTGTTATAATGGTTATGCTGCAAATATGTTAGATCAACATATGCAAAGAATGCTTGTTATTAGTAATAAACCAGGTAATTCTAGTGGAACAGCAGTATTAGGTGTTAATGTTCCTAAAGCTTGTCAACGTCAAGATAATGGTTATAAAGTTGGCAATAAGACTGTAACTGTTAGAGAATATATGGAATATGGTTGTTGTAGTGATGTTAATGTTAAAGATATTACTAATAGTGATGATTTAAATTATTATAAAGATACTTGTATGGAAGATGATGTTGTTGAATTTTCAAATGTCTGTGGTAGTAGTTTAGGATGTTTGGAAAGAGATGGATATTATCAAAATAATAAGTATGTTGGTTATTCTAAATCTTATATTTATCAAAAATCTTTAAATAAAGTTATGAAGAGTGTTAATAATTTAGAGAGTGGTGCTTATAAGACTAATGATTTAAGCAATATGTATAATGAGAGTCAAATTAGTAATAATTTAGATAGAGATTATGCTTCTAAGTTATCTAGTGGTAATAATTATTGTATGTTGTATACTAGTGAGGATTTAAGTATTAATTTTCCAGGTACTACTGAATCTATTAGTGGTAGATCTTTTGTATTTGAGGAGTTAACTAAGAATGAATGTCAAACTAATCCGAATGCTTCTAGTAAAAATTGCTTTAGACAACCCTATGTTAGTGGTACTTTAACAATGAATTTTCATACTAATGTTGATAGATGGCTTAGTGATTATCAGGGTGCTGTAAGTGCTCTTAATGATGCTAGAAATAAGCTTAATAGTGCTACTGATAGGGATGCTGCTCAAGCTGAATATGATTTAGCTAATCAAAGAGTTATACAACTTCAAAATTATAAACAAGAGTGTGAATCTTATAGTGATTTAAGAGCTAAGGAATGGAAATATAATTTAGAACCTGAACTTACATTTTATTATGATCAAAAAGTATATGATAAAGATGATAGTCCGACTATTACTACTAAAGTAACTATGGTTCCTTCTTATAATTCAGTTAAATACTGGCCTAATGTTACTGGAGATACTGAACTTAGTGGAGGATGTAATAGTGGTACTGCTAGTTATAATGGTTTTACTTATAAGACAAATAAAGATTGTAATTATTCTGCTAAACGTACAGTTTATTATAGACCAGAGAAAGCTACATATACTTTGATTTCTACTGGTAGAACTGAACTTAAGACTATTAATTATGAGCATGAAGAAACTATTAATCAAAATGGTATTTTAATTGGTTATGTTTATGATACTCAAATTTCAATTGAACAAGGTGAATATCAAACTAGATTTGAAATTGATAAAGTAGGTCATAATCAAGCAAGTGCTAATATTCAAAAGTCATATACTAAATATAAAGAGGAAAATAAAGATGCCTCTGGACATTTATATAGTAAGTGTATTTATTGTAATAGAGCATCTAAAACAATAAGATTATGTGATACATGTCCACCTAGTGATCAAGCTATCATATATAGAAGTATTGCAACTGATAATGTGACACCACAAGATAGAGTTAATACTAACTGGAGTGATGTTAAAGGTAAGACTGCAGAAAAATTAATTGAAGCAAATGGTGGTAGTAAGATTATTTCTAATGTTGGAGATACTTATTTAGCTTTAGTTACTGATTTAAATGATAATGATAAAAATAATAATATTGAAGATAAAACCATTGCTTTAAATAGTTCTGAACTTGCCGATTTATATGATGATTCTACTAAAGAGTTCTTAGAATATGAAATAACTTTAACTACTAAAGATATGCAAATTATTAAAAAGAATAATAATAGAGCATCATTTAATTATTCAGTATTTAATATTTGTACTAATGGTAAAAAGGTAAGTAAAGATGAAAATGCTGATTATTGCTTTGTATGTAATAGTTCAGGTAAGGAATGTGAAAGTTCATTTATTGATGCTTTCTCAGATGATTCAACTTTACTAGCTAATACAAGAGCAAATAAATGGAAATACTTCTATTATGATGCTACTGATGAGGTTAATCCTGGTAAATTTATATCTGGTAGTATGAAAGATTATCAATCTAATGCTGTTATGAAGAAATTATTCCCAGATGGTAAATATCCTGATCCTGAATTAGTTAATGCATATTTATATGTTAATAAAAACTGGCCATAAGAGGTGATTAAGAGATGAAAGAAAGTTTATGGGGATACTGGTTAATAGTTTTAGGTTTACTTGTAATGGTTGTTATGATGTTACTTCAAAACTATACTACAACTAGTGAACAAGATTACCATTTAATTAAAGAGGCTACTGAAGCAGCTTTAAAAGATAGTGTAGATTGGTCACATTATAGAAAATATGGTGAACTTAGAATTATTAAAGAAAAATTTGTAGAAGATTTTACAAGAAGGTTTTCGGAAACAGTTAATATTAATAAAACTTATAAATTACAATTTTATGATATTTATGAAGCTCCACCTAAAGTTAGTTTGAAAGTAACAACAAGAACTGATAGTTATACAGTTATGGGTGATACAGAAGCTGTAGATGTTGTAAATAAAATTTCAGCAATTTTAGAAGTTCCTAATGATGCTAAGAAATCTTAAAAGGGTTAATTATTATTAACCTTTTTTTAATGATTTTTTATAATAAGGATATTGAAAATGTTTTTTATGATGTGGTATAATAATTTATATAATAGGAGGAATAAGAATGGGTAATATATCTATCTCAATTAAAAGATTTTTAGGAAATAAAAATACAGTAACTATTTTAGGTGTTATTGTTGGTATTATTGTTTTATATGTTGGTTATAACTGGAGAGTTAATCAGGCTGTTAAACCACAAACTGTACCGGTAGCAAAGAAAGAATTAGTAAGTAATACTTTAATTACTTCTGATTTAGTTTCAACTATTCAAGTTAGTAAGAGTATGGTTGATCAAACTCCTAATTTAATAACTTCTTCAAATCAAGTAATAGGAAAGTATGTTAAATATGATACAACTGTACCTGAAGGTAGTTTATTTTATAGTAGTCAATTAATGGCTGCTGAACAAATGCCAAATTACATTACAGTAGATACAGAAAAAGGGTATACAATTTATAGTTTAGCAGTTGATATGCATTCAACTTATGGTAATTCAATTATGCCAGGAGATTATATTGATTTATTTGTAAGTGCAGTTAGTGATAATAATAAGATTATTGTTGCTAAGATGATTGAAAGTATTAAAGTTAAAGATGTTAGAGATTCTGAAGGAAAATCTGTTTTCTCAAGTGCATCATCATCAAAAGTACCTGCTGAATTAATATTTGCAGTACCAGATGAAATGTTTAAATTATTAACTAGAGCTGATAAGATTCAATCTAATAATATTCAAATATTTCCAGTTCCTAGAAATAAAGAATATACTGAACAACAAGGTACTACTTTAGTTGCAAGTCAACAAATTCAAGATTTAATTAATTCTAAGTCAGATTTAAGTTTTAATTAATAGATAAGAAATAAAAAGGGTGATGTTATGAATGATAGTTTATTTTCACAATTAGATTTTGGTCCATTAAATGAATTTTTAACCGATGATAATATCACCGATATTTCTTATGATAATGGTGGTCAGGTTCATCTTAAGACTTTAGATAAAGGTATTTATAGAGTTGAAAGACCAGATATTAATAATGCTTTAATGGAAAAGTTAGCATTTCAATGTTCTAATGTTATGGGTAAGACTTTTAATATGGCACATCCATTTTTGGATGCTGAAAGTGCGGAACTACGTTTAAACTTTATTCATGATTCAATTGCAACTAATGGGATTGCTTGTGTTATTCGTAAAACACCAGCTAAGATAAGATTAAATAAAGAAAAATTATTAAATGAAAAATATTGTACATTACAAATACATGACTTTTTAATGAAGTGTGTTGAAGGTCACTGCAATATTATTGTAGCTGGAGAAACTGGTTCTGGTAAAACTGAGCTTGTTAAATATTTAGCTAGTCATACTAAAGAAAATGAAAAAATTATTACGATTGAAGATACTTTAGAACTTCATTTAGATAGAATATTTCCTCATAGAGATATTGTAGCAATAAAGACTAATAATATCGCTTCTTATACTGATGTACTTGTTACATGTATGAGACAAAACCCTAAATGGATTTTACTTTCTGAGGTACGTAGTGCTGAAGCAGTTATGGCAGTAAGAAACTCAATTTCATCAGGACATAATATTTTATCAACTATTCATGCAGATAGAGCAGAAAGTGTGCCAATGCGTATGTATTCACTTTTAGAAAGTAATCAAGATGTAACACAGTTTTTAGCAACAATACATAGATATGTACAATTGGCTGTTTGTGTTAAAGGATATATGAGTAAAGCATTAGGAAGATTTCAACGTGAAATTATGGAAGTATGTGAATTTTATGTTGATGAAGATAATAAACCATGTAGTAATGTTATATATAGAAAAAGTGTAGATGGTACTTTTTCTATTAAGAATCCTACTAAGTATTTATTAGATTATTTAGAATTACAAGGTGTTATTCTTCCTAGAGATACTTTTAGACTTGGTAGTGTTAATAATGGTAATAAAGCTGATGATAAAGTAGAAATACCTCAATCAGCATAGTTTATATTTTAAGAAAGGAGCGTATATGGAATTAATATTTTTACTTATTATAGCAGTATTTATTATAACTTATCGTAAAAATACTGGTGAAAATGTTTATAAGTTTTTTGCAAAAGAAGCATCCAGTTTATATGATAAATATGCTCCTTATACATTTAAGATGGTTAGAGAAAAATCTAAAGAACTAGGAGAAGAATTTACAACTAAAGAGTATATTGTTCAAGTAGTTGTTTTTGGAGTAGCTGGAGCAGGTATTGCTTATTTATATTTTTATAATTTAATTTGGGCAATATTCTATGCAATTGTAGCAATAGCATTTATTCCTTATTTAGCATATCTTAGATGTAAAAGAATTTATAGTGAATTTATATTTGAACAAATTCAAGTATATACAACAAATGTAATTATGGAATTTAATACTACACAATCTTTTGTAAAATCTTTAGAAGGAGTAAGAGATTCTGGAGTATTAGAAAGTCCGGTTTTAGATGATGTTAAAAAGATGATTGAACTATCTTATCAAAATGGTACGATAGAAGAATCTATTAATTTCTTTAATAGTAAATATCCATATTATATGGTTAAGAATATGCATCAATTGTTTTTACAAATTACTAAAGAAGGTGCTAAAGATTCTGGAGAATCTTTAGAAAATATGCTTTTAGATATCGATATGCTTGTAGAAGGCGTTTATCGTGATAAAATGGATAGAAATGTATATCATAAGAAGTTTTTAACTTTTGGTATAGCTCTTTATTTACTTGTAATGCTTACACAGTTTTTGCTAGGTAGAGAAAACTATATTAATATGTTAAGTCGCTGGTATGTTCAAGTCTTACTTCATGTAATAATTATTGTTAATTCTTATTTCTTACTTAATGGAGAAAAGTATTACAATGAAGATACAGGAGGTGAGTAAGAATGTTATTGGAAGTTATTATTTTAGGAGTTATATTATTTGTATTACTTCAATATAATGGTACAATTAGTACTAGTAAGTTTATTAATGATAACCAAGATGTCTTTATGAAAATTAAAGAAAGTGACTTTGATTTTTATGCTAAAGCTAGATATGGTGATTCTATTGATGTTCAAAAACTATTTAATGTTAGATTAAGAAACGGGATGCTTACTATCTTTATATGTATATTCTTATTCATTGGAGATTTAACTTATCTTAATGTATTGTTTTCTTTAATAGCTGGTTTTCTTGTTTATAAATTAAATTATAATTCATTAAAAAGATATTATAAGAAACATTTACATACAATTGATTTAATGCTTCCATATTATTTAAAGAATTTGGAAATATTGGTTCAACATTATACTGTTCCAGTTGCTTTAGGAAAATCAATTGAAGATGCTCCTGAAATATTTAGGAATGGTTTAAGAGAGTTAATTGAAAAGATTAATGCTGGTGATTCTACTATTAATCCTTATATGGAATTTGCTAAAGAATATCCAGTTAGGGATTCAATGAGAATGATGAGACTTTTATATCGTTTAAGTTTAGGAAGTCAAGAAAGAAAACAAGAACAATTATTAACATTTTCTAGAAATATTTCTTCACTTCAACAAAAAGCTAGAGAAACCAGATATAAAGAGAGATTAGAAAAGATGGAAAGTAAAACAATGGTTATGCTTGTTGTTACAGGTGTAGGAGTTATGATTTTACTTGTAATATCAATTCTAATGTTATTTACTGCATCTACATAAGAACTTGAAAGAGTTCTTTTTTACTAAGACGTTTAGATTATTGTGAATTAGCATTTGAATTTACTAAAATTGACTGAAGATTGATGTTTATAGTATAATAAAAAAGAAAATAGGAGTGTTTGTTAACCATGAATAAAAAACAAAAAATAGTATTATTGGTAACTATATTATTGCTGATTTTATTATGTGGAGGATTATCATATGCTTTCTTCTCAAGTGTAAGTAACAATGAATCATCATCAACAATTCTTGCTAAAGGTGGAAAAATGACAATAAAGTATGCCAATGGTTCAGGTACTATTAAAATGCAAAATATTTATCCAAGAGAAGAAGCCTGGGTAAATAAAGTGTTTACTGTTACCGGTAATAATACAACTGATTTAGAAATGAATTATAGATTGTATTTAGTTGTTAATAAAAATACTTTTAATTTCGGTGATTTAACATATTCAATAAGTGGAACATCAACTAATTCAACAGATACTTTAATAAGTAAAGCAAATCAACCAATACCAGGAGTACAGGATGTAATTATGGGAGCAGGTATCTTTAAATCAAAAACATCAACCCATTCATATAACTTAAGAATATTTTATAAAGAGACTGGTGAAAATCAAAACAATGGACAAGGTAAAGGTTTTGCTGGATATGTAAAAATAGATTCAGGGAGTACACTTGCCTATGATGCATTAGCAACAGTATCTTATACTGGTTATCATTTAAATGCTAAACCTTCAGCATTTAATGGGCCTATCACTAGGGAAGAAGTAGAAACAATAGTATTTAATAACACAAACACTATACCAACTAATGCAATTAACTCATGGGATGTAAGCGATAAACAAAATGGAAGTGTCATGGCATACACTTTAGACGAAGATAATGATGGATTATATGAAGTATATATTGGCCAAAATGGAGGAGTAGTAGCCAATCCTAATTCTAAAAATCTATTTGAATATTTCTCAAAACTAGAAACGCTTAATCTAAATAATTTAGACACATCAAAAGTAACCGATATGTCTAGAATGTTCTATGGAAGTAAAGCAACAACATTAGATTTAAGTAATTTTAATACCTCAAAGGTAACCAATATGTCATCTATGTTTGATGGAAGTGTCGCAACAATTTTAGATCTAACCAGTTTTGATACAAGTAATGTAACAGATATGTCTGATATGTTTTATGGAAGTAAAGCAACAACATTAGATTTAAGTAACTTTGATACCTCAAAAGTAACCAATATGTCATCTATGTTTCAAGAAAGTGCCGCAACCACATTGGTTTTAAGTTCATTTGATACAAGCAATGTCACAAATATGAAGGAAATGTTTTACGTAAGTAAAGCAACAAGTTTAGATTTAAGCAGTTTTGATACATCTAACGTTACTGGTATGTCAAGAATGTTTTGTGTTAGTGCCGTAACAGAAATCAAAGGACTTAATCAATTTAATACATCAAAAGTAACCGATATGTCTAGTATGTTTTATTTAAGTGACGCAACAAGTTTAGATTTAAGCAGTTTTGATACATCTAACGTTACTGATATGTCAAGTATGTTTCGTGCTAGTGATGCAACAGAAATCAAAGGATTAACTCAATTTAATACCTCAAAGGTAACCAATATGTCAATGATGTTTTATTCAAGTAAAGCAACAAGTTTAGATTTAAGTTCATTTGATACCTCAAAAGTAACCAATATGTCATCTATGTTTAGATTAAGTAAAGCAACTATGGGATATGCGCGTACACAAGCAGATGCCGATAAATTTAATGCTACTAATAAACCATCTTATCTTACATTTGTAGTAAAATCTTAGTTTAACTATCAACAAGTTTTGTTGATAGTCTTTTTTTATTTTTTAAATTATTATATAATTATGATGGTGATTTAAAATGATATATTTAGATTATTCGGCTACAACTCCTGTGTTAAAGGAAGTTTTAGATAGTTATAATAAAGTTACTATTGATTATTTTGGTAATCCTAATAGTTTACATAGTTTGGGGGTTAAATCTAGAGAGCTTCTTAGTAGTGCTACTAAACAAATTAGTAATATTTTTAAGATTAAAGAGGAAGAGATTATTTATACTTCAGGTAGTACTGAAGCTAATAATTTAGCTTTAATTGGTTATGCACTTGCTCATGGTAAGAAGGGAAGTCATATTGTTGTTTCTAAATTAGAGCATGAATCTATTTATGGGATTTGTAATTATTTAGAATCTATTGGGTTTATTATTGATTATGTTAAGAATACTTCAGATGGTGTGATTGATTTGGAGGATTTAAAGCATTTAATTAGTAATGATACTATTTTAGTTAGTGTTTGTGCGGTTAATAGTGAGCTTGGAATTAGACAACCTTTAAAGACTATTAAACAGGTTATTAATAAAGAGAATTCTAATACAGTTTTTCATAGTGATATGACTCAAGCGGTTGGTAAGATTCCAATTAATTTAGGTGATGTTGATATGGCTAGTATGTCTGGTCATAAGATTTATGGACCTAAGGGTATTGGAATGCTTTATAAGAGGGTTGATGTTAGCATTAAACCAATATTATATGGTTCTAATAAAGATATAAGACCAGGGACTCCGGCTTTACCTTTGATTGTTAGTTTTTCTAAGGCTTTAAGAATAGCTAATAGTGATTTAGATAAGAAAGAAAATTCTGTTAAGAAGCATAATGATAAGATTTGTGAGTATTTGAGTAAATATCCAAAGATTTTAATTAATAAGACTTCTTATTCAATTCCTAATATTTTGAATATTAGTTTGATGGATATTAAACCGGAAACGTTTATTCATGCTTTAGAAAAACATGATGTTTATGTTAGTAGTAATACTGCTTGTTCTAGTGGTAAGATTAGTAGTGCGGTTTTGGGAGTTTATGGTGATAAACAAAGGGCTTTGACTACTATTAGAATTAGTTTATCTTATATGACTACTACTGAAGAGGTAAATGAGTTTATTAATATTTTTGATAATGTTTATAATAAATTAATGGAGCTTGCGTATGAATAGTGATTTTTATTCTGATAGTTTTTGTTTTTTATCTTTTGATAAGGATAATCCTGAACATGTTGCGGCTTTAGAAAAGCTTGTTAGTGATCCTTTGGTTGATGAGTATTTTACGTCTTTAGAGGCTCATTTAGAAAATGATTCTTCTTTTTGGGATAGTGCATTCTTGGTTAGTAATTATGTTGATATTATAGGTTATTTGGCGGTTTTTATGGATGCTAAGGTGGCTGAGTTACATTATGCTGTTGTTCCAGAATTTAGGGGAATAAGAAATAATTCTAATGAAACGGTTGGTTGTCAAATTGTGAGAGAAGCTTCAACTAGTTTATTTAGTAGATGTAAATCTTTGAAGTATTTAAAGTTGATGATTGAAAAGAGTAATATTAGAAGTACTAAAGCAGCTTTAAGAGCTGGATATAAACAAGTTAGTAAAGGAAAGTTTAATGAATTTAATTTAAAAAGAGAGGATGCAATGCGTTTTTAATGACTATTTTTAAGACTAATAATTTTGAATTTTTTAGATTTAATCCTAATAATGAGGATGAATTTGAGGCAATTAATACTTTGTTAAATGATAAGTATGTTAAGAAATATTTGGGTAATGCGGATATAAGAGAATTTTTATTATATGCTAAAGATAATGATGAGATATGTGATTCTTCATTTTTAGTAGGAATGAAAGATGAAGTTGTAGGATTTTTATCGACGTTTAGTGGGTTAAATTCAATTGACTTGCAATATGCATTATTACCTCAATTTAGAGGAAAGAAAGTAAATGATAAAGATACTATTGGGAGATTAATGATTAAAGAAGCAGCTGATGAATTATTTGATAGATATGCTTATGTTAAGTTTTTAAGAGTATATATAAATGAAGCAAATGTTTTAAGTATTAATATGGCTAAAAAAGTTGGGTTTGAAGTAGTTAGAGATGGATTTAGTCCTTATGAATTACATTTAAAAAGATAGTGGTTGTAAATTAAAAGATTTTTGTTTATACTACTAGAAGTTTTGAGGTGTTTTTATGAAAAAACTTATAATTATTAAGTATGGAGAACTTACTACTAAACATGATAATATTAATTTTTTTATTAAGACTTTAAAGAATAATATTGAAAGCAGTTTAAGTGGAATTGATAATAAGATTACTTATGATGTAGGAAGAATGTTTATTGAAACTGATGAGTATGATGATGTAGTAAAAAAGCTTACTAATACTTTTGGGATTCATGAAATTAATATTGCTTATGAAATAGATGATAGAAGTTTAGATAATATAAGTAAGGTTTTAATAGAGTTATTAAGTGATAAGGAATTTAATACTTTTAAGGTTGTTACGAAGAGAAGTGATAAGAGTTATCCAGTTAAGAGTATGGATGTTAGTAGGGCTTTAGGTGGAGTTGTTCTTAAGAATAAAAAGATGGTTAAAGTTGATGTTAATAATCCAGAACTTCTTATTAATGTAGAGATTAGAAATAATAAAGCTTATTTATATTTTGAAAAAGTTAATGGAATTGGTGGTTATCCAGTTGGAACATTAGGTAAAGGAATGTTAATGCTTAGTGGGGGAATTGATTCACCAATTGCTGGTTATTTAGCAATGAAGAGAGGTATTAGAATTGAAGGAGTTTATTTTGATAGTCCTCCTCATACGAGTATTGATGCTAAAAATAAAGTGTTAGAACTTGCTAGTATATTATCTTCTTATAGTGGTTATGTTAAGTTACATGTTATTCATTTTACAGAAATACAGGAAGCTATTTATAAGTATTGTCCAAAAGAATATATGATAACTATTATGAGAAGAATGATGTATAGAATAGCAGAAAGGCTTGCTCATAAAAATAATTGTAAAGCAATTATTAATGGTGAAAGTGTTGGGCAAGTTGCTAGTCAAACTTTAACTAGTATGGCAGCTATTAATGAAGTTATAAAGATGCCGGTATTAAGACCAGTATGTTGTTATGATAAGATTGAAATAATTGATTTGGCTAAAAAAATTGGTACTTATGATGTAAGTATTAGACCATTTCAAGATTGCTGCACAATATTTGTACCAGAACATCCAGTAATTAATCCGGAAATTGAAAAAGCTAGAGAATATGAACAAGCTTTTGATTTTGAAACTTTAATTAATGAAGCAGTTAAAAATGATGAAGTAATTAAGTTACCACTTAATAATAAATTTGATGATATTTTATAGAATTTTACCCATAATAATAATGGGTGAGATATTTGAAGAGTTATAGTTTAGATGATAGTTTAAAAAATAAATTATTAAATGTTTACAATAATGATTTTGGAATGAATTTTAGAAAAGAAAAAATTGATTATAAAAAAGAAGCTTTTAGGACACTTAGTGAACATAATTCTTTTAATAAGAACGCAAAAAGATAGATTTTGTCTATCTTTTTTTGTATAATAAATTTGGGTGAAGAAAAAATATGAAAATTTTAAGCGTAAATGCTGGGTCATCATCTTTAAAGTTTACTTTATTTGAGATGCCAGAAGAAAAAGAATTAATTAGTGGGGTTTTTGAAAGAATTGGAATTGATAATTCTTTCTATACTATTAAATTTAATGGTGAAAAGGTTAAGAAAGAAATTGAACTTAAGGATCATAAGGCTGCTTTTGAATTATTAGTTAAAGAATTAATTGATAATAAGATTGTGGAATCTTTAGAAGAAATAGCTGGCATTGGTCATAGAATAGTTCAAGGTGGAGCATACTTTGATAAGACTGTGTTAGCTACTGAAGATAATATTTCTATTGTAGAGAAATTAGCTAGTTTAGCACCACTTCATAATCCAGCTGCAGTTGTTGGTATTCGTGCTGCTCAAAGTGTTTTTCCAGGTGCTACTCAAACTTTAGTATTTGATACTGCTTTCCATCAAACTATGGAAGAAGAAGTATATTTATATCCAGTTCCTTATGAATGGTATACTAAATATGCAGTAAGAAGATATGGTGCTCATGGTACTAGTCATAAATATGTTAGTATGCGTGCTAATGAAATCTTAGATAATAGTGAAGCAAGATTAATTACTTGTCATATTGGTAATGGGGCTTCTATTAGTGCGGTTAAAGCCGGTAAATGTGTAGAAACTTCAATGGGTCTTACTCCTAATGCTGGACTTATGATGGGTACTAGATGTGGTGATATTGATGCTACTATTTTACCTTATATTATGGAAGAAACTGGAATGAGTGCTAAAGAAATGGATACTGCTTTAAATAAACAATCTGGTTTATTAGGAATAAGTGGTGTATCATCAGATTCAAGAGATATTGAAGATGGAATTAATAATGGTGATGAAAGATGTATTCTTGCACAAAAAATGTATGTTAAGAGAATTGTAGATTTTATTGCTAAATATTATGTTGAACTTGGTGGATGTGATGCCATTATCTTTACAGCAGGAGTTGGAGAAAATTCAATTAGTACACGTATGCAAGTAATGGAAAAATTAGCTTGTTTAGGAGTAAAACCTGACGCAGAAAGAAATAATATAAGGGGAAAAGAAGCTTTAATTACTGCCGATAATAGTAAAATTCCAGTATATGTTATTCCTACTAATGAAGAATTAATGATAGCTACAGATACTTATAATTTAGCAAAGTAATAAAAAGGAAGTGATATTCTTGATTGAAAAGAATATTTATAAAATAATATCTAAATATGATTCAATTGTTTTAGCAAGACATATAGGACCAGATCCTGATGCAATTGCCAGTCAGATTGCTCTTAGAGATTCCATTAGATTAACTTTTCCAAAGAAGAAAGTTAATGCAGTTGGAGTAGGAGTATCTAGATTTAAATATATTGGATTATTAGATAAATTAGATGGTATTAAAGAAGAGGAATCTTTACTTATTGTATTAGATGTTCCAAATATTTGGAGAGTTGATGTTCCTAATTTTGATAAATATAAAGAAGTTATTAAAATAGATCACCATCCTTATGAAGATCAAATGGGTAAATGTGAATGGGTTGATACTAATTATTCATCTACTTGTGAAATGATTACAGATTTAATTTTTAATACAAAACTTAAAATGAATGAAGAGATTGCAAGAAATCTATATGTTGGAATTGTTACTGATAGTGATAGATTCTTACTTACAACTACTAGTAGTCATACTTTACTTGTTTGTTCTAAATTGATAAGTGATTATAATATTAATTTAACCGAGATTTATAATCATATATATCAAAGACCTTTAAATGAATTTAAATTTCAAGCTTATTTAGCATTAAATATGAGTGTAACTGAAAATGGTTTTGCTTATATTAAAATTACTAATGAGATGATTAAAGAATTTAACGTTGATTCAGGGACAGCTTCTAATATGGTAAATAATTTTAATTTTATTAAAGATTATGTAGCTTGGGCTTTTGTTTCTTATGATGAAAGACAAGAATTATATAAAGTTAATATTAGATCTAGAGGACCGGTTATAAATGAGATTGCGACTAAATATCATGGTGGAGGACATAAATATGCATCAGGTGCTAGAATAACTGATGAAGAAAATGTTGATAAATTGTTTAAAGAACTTGATGATGCTTGTAAAAAATATAATGAAGAGGCTGAATAAATTCAAGCCTTTTTTGTTGAATTAATGGAACCATTATTGTATAATTGATATAAGGTGGATAATATGGCTAATAAGATTAAAGATAAGTTTAAAAATAGTAAATTATTAAGAATACTTTTAATTGCTTCTTTAACTGTTTTGTTAGGAATAGGAGTATCCTATGCTTTTTATGCTGCCATTATAAATGGAAATGAAACAACTACAACTCTCCAATTAGAAGCAGGTGTATTGTCAATAAAATATGATGGTGGAGATATAATCGAAGCAGAAGGATTCTTACCAGGTAGTGAAGCATTTGCTACTAAAACATTTACTTTAACAGGTAACAATGATAGTGAACTAAACATGCCATATAATTTATCACTAATAATAGATGAAAATACATTTAATGAAGGATCATTATCTTATCGTTTATCTGGAGTTAATACATCAAATAATGGAGACATTCTTTTAGAAGGAAATAAAACGATAAGCGGAGAAAGTATGAACTTAGGAAAAGGATACTTTGCACCAGGAGCAACAAATGCAGTACATACCTTTGTAATAAAGTTTTATTATCCAGATGATGGAACAGATCAAAGTGATGAGATGAATGCAAGTTTTAAAGCGCATATTAAAGTAGAAGGAGCAAGAATAACTGATAAAGGATTTGATGTATTAATTGCTCAAAATAATGCTTATAGTACCACTTCAAAAGCCTTTAATGGACCAATAACCAAAGAACAAGTAGAAAAGATTGTTATTAAAAACACAAACGAAGTACCAAGTAATGCGATAGCCTCATGGGATGTAAGCGTAGCCGGAAATGGAAGTATCATGGCATACACTTTAGATGAAGATAATGATAGTTTATATGAATTATACATTGGTCAAGATAATGGAGTAATAGTTGGTTCTAATGCATCATATTTGTTTGGATATTATAACAAATTAGAAAGCATAGATTTAACTAATCTTAAAACATCAAAAGTAACGAATATGTCATCTATGTTTCGCTATAGTGCCGCAACAAGTATAGATTTAAGTAGTTTTGATACCAGCAATGTAACCAATATGTTTATGATGTTTTATAAAAGTGCCGCAACAGAAATCAAAGGACTTAATCGACTTAATACATCAAATGTTACCAGTATGTATAGTATGTTTGGTTCTAGTGCAGTAATGAGTTTAGATTTAAGTTCATTTGATACCTCGAATGTTACTAATATGTCTGGTATGTTTTCTTCAAGTAAAGCAACAACATTAGATTTAAGTAGTTTTGATACATCAAATGTAACAAGTATGTCAGATATGTTTGGTTCTAGTGCCGCAACAGAAATCAAAGGACTTAATCGACTTAATACATCAAATGTTACCAGTATGTATAGTATGTTTGCTCAGAGTAAAGCCACAAGTTTAGATTTAAGCAGTTTTGATACCAGTAATGTCACAACTATGGAAACAATGTTTTTTGGAAGTAAAGCAATGGAAATTAAAGGACTTGATAAGTTTAATACGTCAAACGTCACAAATATGAATAATATGTTTTCTGTTAGTGCCGCAACGAGTTTAGATTTAAGCAATTTTGATACATCAAAAGTAACCGATATGTCTGGTATGTTTAGACAAAGTAAAGCAACGAGTTTAGATTTAAGCAATTTTAATACATCGAAAGTAACAAATATGTCTGATATGTTTCGCTATAGTGCCGCAACCGAAATCAAAGGATTAAATAAATTTGATACCTCAAATGTAACTAGTATGGCATATATGTTTTATTCAATTAAAGCAACAAGTATAGATTTAAGTAGTTTTGATACAAGCAATGTTACTACTATGTCGGGAATGTTTGGTTTAAGTAAAGCAACGAGTTTAGATTTAAGCAATTTTGATACCTCAAAAGTAACGAATATGTCAGATATGTTTCAAAGGAGTGCTGCAACAGAAATTAAAGGACTTAATCGATTTAATACATCAAATGTTACCAGTATGTCTAGTATGTTTGGTTGGAGTAAAGCAACAACATTGGACTTAAGTAGTTTTAATACAAGTAATGTTACAAATATGTATCAGATGTTTCAAGAAAGTGCCGCCACAGAAATAAAAGGATTAAATAAGTTTAATACCTCAAAAGTCATTAATATGTCATGGATGTTTGCTTATTTAAAAGTCACGAGTTTAGATTTAAGCAGTTTTGATACAAGCAGTGTTACAAATATGTCATGGATGTTTGAT
The DNA here is from genome assembly GCA_934086935.1 of uncultured Bacilli bacterium. Classification (GTDB taxonomy): domain Bacteria; phylum Bacillota_I; class Bacilli_A; order RF39; family UBA660; genus CAG-533. The sequence goes on along the minus strand of CAKOIQ010000005.1, from coordinate 19,808 downwards.
GGAAGTAGAGCAACAACTGGGTATGCCCGTACTCAAGCAGACGCAGATAAATTTAATGCAAGTAGTGGAAAACCATCTGGTCTAACATTTGTTGTTAAATCATAATTAGACGTTTTAATAACGTCTTTTTTTTGATATAATTTTGATGGTGGTGATAATTAATGAAAGATTTAAAGGTAGTATTTATGGGGACACCTTTATTTAGTGTACCGATTTTAGAAAAGTTAATTATTAATACTAATGTTGTTGGGGTTGTTACTAGTCCTGATGCTTATGTTGGTAGAAAAAAGATTTTAACTCCTTGTCCAGTTAAGCAATGTGCGATGAGTCATAATATTAAGGTTTATAGCCCAGTTAAGATTAAAGATGATTATGAGTTTTTAATGGAATTAGATCCAGATATTATTATTACTTGTGCTTATGGACAAATTGTACCTAAAGGGGTTTTAGATATTCCTAGACTTGGTTGTGTAAATATTCATGCTTCTTTACTTCCTAAATATAGGGGTGGTGCTCCAATTCATTATGCGATTATGAATGGTGATAAATATAGTGGGATTACTTTGATGTATATGGATGTGGGAATGGATTCTGGTGATATTATTGTTTCTAAAAAGGTTCTTATAGAGGATAATGATAATTTAGAGTCTTTATCTAATAAGCTTAGTCTGCTTGGTTCTGAGATGATTATTGAGTATTTACCTAGTATTATTAATGGAACTAATGAGAGGATTAAACAAAATGAAGATGAGGTTACTTTTAGTCCAATTATTAAAAGGGAAGATGAACATTTAGATTTTAATCAGGAAGCTAAAAATATTTATAATAAAGTTAGAGCTTTATCGCCAGCTCCTTTAGCTAATTTTATTTTGGATGATTTGGAATATAAGATTGCTGAATGTCATATTGGTGATGCTTTTGGTGATGTTAGTACGATTGTTGCTGAAGATAAGAAGAGTTTTACAATCATGGCTAAGGATAAGGGAATTGTTGTTACTAAGATTAAACCGATGGGTAAAAATATTATGAGTGTGGCTGATTTTAAAAATGGTTATCATGATGTATTAGTTGGGAAGGTAATTAAATGAAAGACGAAAATAATCAAGATAAAAAATTGTCTTTTAAAGAGAAGATGAAGGATCCTAAAAAGAAAATTTTATATAAGTTAGGGGGATGGTTGATTTTCTTTATTAGTGTTTATCTTTTTGTGGGAATATCAGCTATTATTACAAGTAACAATAAAGGGACAACAACTAATCAAAATACTAAATCTAGTAGTGTTAATTTTAGTAAAATGAAGAAGAATATTTTAAATGATAATTTAAATGTAAAATATAAATTTGGGGATTATTATATTGAGGGGATTGTGCAGAATAATTTATTCAATGGAACTTTAGAAGGTAATGATAATAGTTTAGTTAAGATTAAATATGATGGAACTAATTTGTATAAAATTAATAAACAGGATCAGGTTATTGATACTGAATTATTAAGTGGTTTTAATTTAAATTATATGATTCCTTCTTATATTATTAATTTAATTAGTGGTGATGATTTAACTTTTAATAAATCTAGTGATGGAAGAATTTATAGTTATAATGTTGATAATAAAGCAATATCTTTTTATTTAAATGAAAAGAATATTGAAAAGATAATTGTGCTTGATAATAATATTACGTATAGTTTAGAATATGTTGTTATAGGGTAGTTTTTTATGAAACATAGGATTAGATATTTTTTTATATTACTATTATCAATTATTTTTATTGGTGGTTCTCCAGTTTTAACAAGAGCTGATTCTGGTTGGGATGTTGATTATGATACTGGTGGAGATTCATGGGATAGTGGAGATTATGATGGTTATGATGGTAGTGGTGGAGGTTCTTTAACTTTTGGACAGTTAATGTTGTTACTTGGATTTCTGGTTTTTATAGGTATTATATGTCAGATGTTAGGTAAAAAATATAATGGAAGTGTAGATGTTTCTGGTGATAAATCAGTTGATGATGAAAAGTTAAAGACTTTTGGCATTGATAAAGAAGAATTAATTGATGAGTTTTATAATAAATATGTTGATGTTCAAGATGCATGGATGAATTTTGATTATGATAAGATGAAGATGCTTGTTACTGATGAGTTATTTAATACTTATAGTAGTCAACTTAAAGTTTTAAAGTTAAAAAAGCAAAAAAATATTATGAGTAATATTGAGTTTGTAAGTGGTAGAATTACCGATGTTAAAGATACTAATGGAATTAGAAGTGTTAGTGTTATAATGAAGGTTAATCAATTTGATTATGTTGTTGATGAAGAAAATAAAGTTATTAGAGGCGATGATAATCATAAATTATCAGTTACTTATAAGCTTACTTTTGTTAGTAGTGTAGATAATGAGGAAATTGTAGTTTGTCCTAATTGTGGTGCTAAGAATAAGATTGTTATTGGTGGTAATTGTGAATATTGTCAAAGTAAGATTGTTGTACCACCTAAAAATTATGTTTTAAGTAAGAAAACGGTTATTAGTCAAAAATAGGTGATCATATGAAAAATAAAAATGGAGTTATGATGATTATTGCATCAGCATGTTTTGGATTAGTTTTAATTGATTATATATTTAAGTTAGGGTTATTTGGAACGACTTTATCTTTTAAAAATGTTAGTGCGACGTTTTTAGCATTTTTGATTTTATTTTATGCATGGCGAAGAGGGGTAAAATAGATCATGATTGATGAGTTATTAAAAATTGATAGTTCTTTTAATGAAGCAATGTTTATTACCAAAGTTAATAATATTTTTGTTAAGTTAATGAATGCTGTGATGTTTAAAGATTTAGATAGTGTTAGACATTTCTTAAGTGATGAGATGGAAGAAAAGTTTAAAATTATTATTGATGATTTAAATAATAAGGGTCTTACTGAAGTATTTGATGAATTAAATGTTAAAGATACTTTTATTAAAGATGTTAATATTGTTGATGGTGTAATTATTATTGATGTTGATTTAATTTCAAGATATATGGATTATTTTATTGATAGTGATGGTAATTATGTTAAGGGGATAAGAAATCATAGAATTGAAAAGATTAATAGACTTACTTTTAGTAAGGATGTTGGTAGTAAGAATGATAGTATTGTTAAAAAGTGTCCTTCATGTGGGGCTTCTATTGATGTTAATAAGAGTGGTAAATGTAGTTATTGTGGATCTATTTATAATAATGAAGATTATGATTTTATGTTGACAAAGATAGTTACTTTTGATTAATAATATGTTAAAATATTTTTAGAAGAATATTAATTCTTAAATAGGAAAGAGGTTATTAATATATGGGATTAATTAGAGCAGCTATTGGAGCTGTTGGTAGTACTCTTCATGATCAATGGAAAGAGTATATTAAGTGTGATAATTTAGATAATGAAACACTTATGGTTAGAGTTAGTACTCCTAATGGAGTTATCTCTAAGGATAGTGCGATTCAAGTTGCACCTGGTCAAGTTGCTGTTATTTTTGAAAATGGTAAGATTCTAGATGCGACTGCTGAGGAAGGTATTTATACTTTTGATCAAAGTTCATCTCCTTCTTTCTTTGCTGGTCAATTTGGAGCAGTATTTAAAGAAATGTGGACTCGTTTTACTTATAATGGAGCTACTAATAAGGAACAAGCTGTATTCTTTATTAATAGTAAAGAAATTATTGATAATAAGTTTGGGACTCCAGCACCTGTACCTTTTCAAGATTGGTCACATCCAATTCCAAATCAAATGACTAATACTGTTACTCCTTTAAGAGTGGATGTTAGATGTTTTGGTAAATATACTTTCCAAATTACTGATCCTGCTACTTTTATGAGAAAGATTGCAGGTACTAGTGAAGTATATACTAAGACTGATTTATGTGAACAAATGAGAAGTGAAGTACAAGCTGCATTTCAAAATGTGCTTAATGCTTTAGGTAATAGTGAACATAAGGTTCCAGTTTTAGAACTTCCATCACAAACTGCGGAAATTAAGAAATTAATGGATGAGAATGTTTTTGATGCTGATATTAGAGAACGTGGTCTAGAAATTAAAGGATTTATTATTGAATCTGTTACTTTAGATGAGGCTTCTAATAAAAAGATTGATAATTATGAATTATCTTCTAATTCATTCATGCAACAAGGTACTATTGTTGGTGGATATGCTCAAGCTATGCAAGATGCTGCTAATAATGCTAATGGGGCTGCAACTGGTATGATGGGTGTAGGTATGATGAATATGGCTAGTGGTAATATGGCTGGTGGAGTTATGGCGAATGCTTTCCAAAATACTGAAGGTTCTAAAATGGATTTATCTGAAAATCAAGGAGAAATTAAATATTGTCCTAATTGTGGAGTAAAAGCAACTGGAAAATTCTGTACTAATTGTGGATATAAAATTTCTGGAGAAGAGACTAATTAATAGTTTCTTTTTTTATTGCACAAAAATAGGGGAAATGGTAAAATGATAGTGGGGATGGTAATATGAAAAAGTTGGGTGCTAAAGTATTTGTTAACTCAATAACTTTCGTAAGAATAATTGGAACTTTTTTAATGCCATTTGTAAGTACACATTTAAATGCAAAAGAATTTGTTAGTTATATTACAATACTTTTATTAACTGATTCGATAGATGGTATTATGGCTAGGTGGTTAAAAGTTAGTACAGTGTTTGGGTCTCTTTTAGATGCAGCAGCAGATAAATTGTTTGGAATTGCAACATTGTGTGTTTTAGCTAGAGTTTATCCAGTTATGTGGTTACCAGTTATTATTGAGATATTAATAACAATGATTAATACAGGAGGAGCAACTAAGGGTTCTACTGTAGAAAGTTCAATGCTTGGTAAACTTAAAACATGGATATTAGGTATATGTATAGTAATTGGTTTTATAGTTTTATATGCTAATCAGTTTGTTTTGCTTTTTAATGAAAGTACTAAATATGGAGCTTTTATGATAGATTTATTTAACAATATGAAAGCTCATGAAATATTTATTATAAATAGTTTGGCTTTTATTAGTGGGGGCTGTGATATTATGGTTGCAGCTGATTATAAAAATAGAGTTAAAGTTGATGTTAAAGAAGCTAAAGCTAAAGGGCTAGATGCTAAAGAAATAAAATTAAAAAGAGGAAAAGATTTAGTAGAAGCTTTATTTGATCATGAATATTATATTAAGACATTAAATAAACCTTTGCTGGAAAAGTTAGGTAATTTGGAGGTTAAAAATGAAAGAAAAAATAAAAGAAAATAAAATTTATCAATGTGCTTTTGCGGCTTTTATAGTGATTGCGGCTTGTATATTATTTTATTTTATGATATTTAGAATTAAAGAAATTCTTGGAATATGTGGATGGATTATTTCTTTATTTACACCGTTTATTATTGGGTTTGTATTTGCTTATTTATTAAATCCTGTTGTTAAGTTTTTTAAGGCTAATTTATTTGATAAAGTAACTAAGAAGAATAGACTTGCAACTAATTTAAGTATTTTACTTACAACGATTGTTTTTTTAGGAATTATTATTTTATTATTTAGTTTTATTTTACCAGAACTTCTTAAGAGTATTGAAACTTTAGCAGTTAATTTACCTTCTTATTTTGAAAGTGCGAAGAAGTATTTGCTTGATGCTTTAAGCTCAAGAGAAGAATTAAAAACAGTGGTTTTAAATAATTATGATGCGATTAATGAATATATAACTAATTTCTTTAATAATAAGATTTTACCTAATGTAGAAGAGTTATTGGTTCAATTATCTGATGGGGTATTAGGTGCAGTTAAGGTTGTATTTAATATTGTAATGGGATTTGTTATTTCAATCTATTATTTATCTGATAAAGACCATTTTGTGGCTGGTATTAAGAAGATTACTTATAGTTTATTTTCTGTTAAGACTGCTAATCATATGATGGATAATGCAAGACATACAAATAATATGTTTGGTAATTTCTTAGTTGGTAAATTATTAGATGGATTTACTATTGGGTTTATTACTTTCTTATTCTTAACGATATTTGGATATCCTTATTCATTATTAATTGGAGTAATTATTGGTATTACTAATATGATTCCTTACTTTGGTCCTTATATTGGAACTATTCCTAGTGCACTTATTATATTGATGTATAATCCTACTAAGGCTTTAATATTTGTATTATTTATTATTGCTCTTCAACAAGTAGATAGTTATGTTATTGAACCTAGATTATGTGGAGTTAAGACTGGTCTTAAGTCATTCTGGGTACTTGCTTCTATCTTATTCTTTGGAAATGTATTTGGAATAGTTGGGATGATTTTAGGAGTTCCAATCTTTGCTTTAATTTATGGCTATTTGGATAATAAGATTGTTAATAGATTGGAAAATAAAAATTTACCTACTAAAGCAGATGATTATATTGATTTAGAAAGAATAAATACGAAAACTAATAAAAAAGTAGTTAAAAATTAAACTTATGAATTATCATAAGTTTTTTTTTATTTGTGTATAGTAAATGTTGTTTTTTATTTTATCTTTTGTTTTTTTGTTATATAATTGGTATAGGTGGATATATGTTTAATATATATGATTATGATTTAGAAAAATTAGAGGAGTTAGTTATTAGCTTAGGTGAGAAGAAGTTTAGAGCTAAACAAATATGGGAATGGCTTTATAAACATAAGGTTACTTCTTTTGATGAGATGACTAATTTAAGTAAAGATTTAATAAATAAATTAAAAGAGAATGTTAGTTTTGATTATATAGAGATTCAAAGAAAACAAGAAGATAATTTAACTAAGAAGTATTTATTTAAACTTGTTGATGGTAATTTTATTGAAGCGGTTTTGATGGAACATGATTATGGTTTATCAATATGTGTTTCTTCAGAAGTTGGATGTAATATGGGATGTGCTTTTTGTGAGTCGGGTAGGCTTAAAAGGGTGCGTAATTTAAATACTTATGAGATTGTTGAACAAATATTAATTATTGAAAAAGATTTAAATAGAAGAATTGATAGTGTTGTCGTTATGGGAATTGGGGAGCCTTTTGATAATTATGATAATATTATTAATTTTGTTAGGATTATTAATAATCCTTTTGGATTAGCAATTGGGGCTAGACATATTACAATTAGTACTTGTGGATTGGTTCCTAAAATTAAAGAGTTTATGAATCTTAATTTACAGGTTAATTTAGCGATTAGTTTACATGCTCCTAGTAATGAACTTAGAAATAAGTTGATGCCTATTAATAAAGCTTATCCTTTAGAGGTTTTGATTGACACTTTAAAGGAATATATAGACAAAACTAATAGACGGGTAACGATTGAATATGTTATGCTTAAGGAAGTAAATGATAGTGTGGAGTGTGCGAATCTTCTTGCTGATTTACTTAGAGGTATGAATGTATATGTTAATTTAATTCCATATAATGAGACTAGTCATATTGAGTTTAAGAAGAGTGATAAAAATTCTATTATGAAATTTTATGATATTTTAAAGAAACGTGGAATTAATGTAACTATTAGAAAAGAATTTGGTTCGAATATAGATGCTGCTTGTGGACAATTAAGAGCTAAAGAGGTGAATTGAATGAAATCATTTTATTTAACTGATACAGGAAAAGTTAGAAGTCATAATGAAGATTCAGTAACTATTGTTAAGAATTCTGCTAATGAAATGCTTATGATAGTAGCTGATGGTATGGGTGGTCATAGAGCTGGTGAAGTAGCATCATCTATGGTTGTAACACATATGGGAGCTAGATTTAGTGAATTATCAACAATTGGAACTAAGATTGATGCAGTTAATTGGCTTAAAGAAAATGTTGATGAGATAAATAATAATATTATTAAATATGGAGAAGATAATCCTGATTCTTCTGGATTAGGAACAACTGTGGTAATGGCTTTATTAACAGATGATTTTCTAATTTTTTGTAATATTGGAGATTCTTGTGGTTTTGTTTTAAAAAATGGAGTATTACATAAAATAACTAAAGAACATACTCTTGTTAACTTTTTAGTAGAAACAGGAGAATTATCTCCAGAAGAAGCTTTGAATCATCCTAAAAAGAATGTTTTAATGAAAGCATTAGGGGCTGCAGATAAACAAGAATTAGATGTATTTGATGTAGATCCAAATGTTGATGCAATTATGCTTGCTTCAGATGGTTTGACAAATATGCTTTCTAAAGATCAAATAGAGAAAGTGTTAAATGAAGAAGATATTAATGAAGAAGAAAAATTAATTAAATTAATAAAGAAATGTAATGCAAGAGGGGGAACGGACAACATTTCAATTGCTTATTTAGTAAAGGAAAATGGTGATACTAGTGATAACTAAGGGTCAAAAGATAAATGATCGTTATCAAATTATAAAAACGATTGGTGAAGGTGGTATGGCTAATGTTTATTTAGCTTATGATACTATCTTAGAGAGAAATGTTGCGGTTAAAGTTTTAAGAGGAGATTTAGCAACTGATGAGAAGTTTGTTAGAAGATTTCAAAGGGAAGCTTTAAGTGCAAGTAGTCTTTCTCATCCTAATATTGTTGAAGTTTATGATGTAGGTGAAGATAATGGTATTTATTATATTGTTATGGAATACATTGAAGGTAAACATTTAAAACAATTACTTAAGAAAAGAGGCAAGCTTACTTTAAATGAAGTTATTGATATAATGCTTCAAATTACTGATGGTATGGCTTGTGCTCATGATTCTTATATTATTCATAGGGATATTAAACCTCAAAATATCATGATATTAGAAAATGGTATTGTTAAGATTACTGATTTTGGTATTGCAATGGCTTTAAATAGTACACAATTAACGCAAACTAATAGTGTTATGGGTAGTGTTCATTATTTACCTCCTGAACAAGCTAGTGGGAAGGGTTCTACTATTCAGAGTGATATTTATTCGATGGGTATTTTGATGTATGAACTTTTAAGTGGTACTTTACCTTATAAAGGTGATAATGCGGTTGAGATTGCTCTTAAACATTTGAAGGAACCATTACCTTCTATTAGAAAAGAGGTTCCGGATATTCCACAAGCAGTAGAGAATGTTATTTTGAAGGCTACTGCTAAGAATCCTAAAAATAGATATAGTGATGCTAGGGCTATGCATGAGGATTTAAAAACTTGTACTAGTGAAGCACGTGCTAATGAAAAACCTTATGTTTATAAATATCCAGAGTTTGATGAGGTTTCTACGGTAAAGAAAGAAAAAGCTATTGAGAAGACGATGGAATTTGCAAAGGTTTCTAGTGATACAGTTGATAAGGAGTCTAAGGTTGAAGTGAAAAAAATTACTGATAAGGATTTAAAGAAGAGTGAGAATAAGACTTTAAAGATTTTAAGTATTATATTAGCTGGTTTAGCTATTGTTACGGTTATGGTGGTTTTACTCTTACCTAAGCTTATTTCAACTGATGAGGTACAAGTTCCTGATGTTTCTAATAAAACTTCAACAGAGGCGATAGAAATACTTAATAAGGCTGGTTTAAAGGTTGCACCGGAAAGTAAGACAGCTCAAAGTGAAACTATTCCAGAAGGGAAAGTTGTTAAAACTGATCCATCAGCAGGAAGAACAGTTAAAGCTGGAGCGACAATTACTTTATATGAATCAGCAGGAGCTAAGTATTATGAGATGGAAGATTTTACTGGTCAAAATTATATTGAGGTAAAAGCAATATTAGAAAAAGTTAATAATTTATTTGTAGTTATTGAATATGAAGATGTTGATGATTCTTCTAAATATACTAAGAATCAAATTATTAGACAAGAACCAGAAGTTGGAACTAAGTTAAAAGAAGGAGATACTGTTAAGTTATTTGTTCCTAATTTAACTGAGGCTTATCCAGACTTTACAACAGGGGATTATAGTTTAAGTGATATTACAGCGTTCTGTGATAAATATAATTTAACTTTAAAAACTGAATATGTTCAAACAGATGAATATGAAGCTGGCACTATAATTAAACAAAATAGACCAAAAGGTAGTGAAATAATTAGTGGTTATACTTTAACTATTACGATTGCTGAAGAAGTGGACAATTCAGTGGAAGAAGAAGGATAATTTTTATGGAAGGTAAGATTACTAGAATAATTAGTAACTTATGCACTGTAGAAGCAGAAGGAAAGCTTTATAATTGCAAACCAAGGGGTAAGTTTTATATTCAAAAACTTACTCCTTTAGTTGGTGATAGGGTTATTATTGATGATAAGAATAATTATATTTTAGAGATATTAGAAAGAAAAAATCATTTAGATAGACCCATGATTGCTAATGTTGATGCTTGTATTATAGTTACTAGTGTAAAAGAGCCTAGTTTAAGTTTATTGTTATTAGATAAGATATTATGTTTAATTATTCATAATAATATAAAACCAATAATTTGTTTTACTAAGGTTGATTTATTAAATGAAGAAGAAAAAAGTGAATTTAATAAGATTTATGAATATTATAATAAAATAGGAATTGATGCAGTTATTAATAGTGAAAAAGAAAGATTACTTAATTTAATTGATGGTGATACTGTGGTTTTAACTGGTCAAACTGGGGCTGGTAAAAGTACACTTTTAAATAAATTAGATAGTAATTTAAATTTGGATACTAATCCAATAAGTAAAGCCTTAGGTCGAGGTGTTCATACTACTAGACATGTTGAGTTATTTAAATTTAATAATAGTTTAATTGCCGATACTCCTGGTTTTAGTTCTTTAGATTTAAAAAATTTAACTAAAGAAGATATTAGAAATAGTTTTATTGAATTTGGTTTTGATTGTGAATATAAAGATTGTTACCATTTAAAAGAACAAAATTGTAGTGTTAAAGAAAGAGTTTTAAGTGGAGAGATAAGACAATCACGATATGATAATTATGTGAAGTTGGTGAAAGAAAATGAAAGTATCCGTATCGTTTATAAAAAGTAAGTTAAAAGAGCAAGAAACTGTAATGAAGATTGCAGAATCAAAAGCAGATTATATTCATGTAGATATAATGGATGGAAAGTTTGTTCCAACTAAGAATTATACTTTTAAAGATGTCTATAAGTTTGTTAGTGGAATAAGTAAACCTTTAGATATTCATTTAATGTGTGAGAAGCCAGAAAAGTATGTAAGAAATTTTGCGATGCTTAATACAGAGTTTATTACTTTTCATTTAGAAGCAGTAAGTGATGTTGATAAGATGATTGATATTATTCATTCTTATGGAATTAAGTGTGGAATTAGTATTAAACCAGAAACCAATGTAACTTTATTAGAGCCTTATTTAGATAAAATAGAGCTGGTTTTAATTATGACAGTTGAGCCTGGTAAGGGTGGTCAAGAATTTATAACAGATATGGCATCTAAAGTAGATAAAATAAGAAAATTAAATAAAAAAGTTATTATTAGTGCTGATGGTGGAGTAAATGATGAGACAGTTAAATATCTTAAGGATTGTGATATGGTAGTGTCTGGTTCTTATGTGTGCATGAGTGATAATTATGATGAAAGTATTAATAAATTAAAAAATTATGTTTAATCTTTTAGAAATTTATGTTAAGATAATAGTAGAATAATATAAGGAGGATGCACGTATGGCATTTAGTAATTTTAAAAAAGCTATCTTTGGAGATGAAGACGATAGAGAAAATGAAAATTTAGAAGAAGAATTTTATTCTGTAAGTGAGAAGAGTCTTAAAGATGAAGATGGTAAAACAGGATGTAAAATGATTCTGGTTGAACCAAGGGCTTATTCTGAGAGTCAAACTATTGCTGAACATTTAAAGAAACGTAATAGTGTTGTAGTTAATTTAAAAAGAGTTACTTCTGATCAAGCTAAAAGAATTATTGATTTCTTAACTGGTTGTATTTATGCCATTGGTGGTGATTTACAAAAGTTAGGTAATGGAATTTACTTATGTACACCTAAAAATGTAAGTGTACAAGGCAAAATGACTGATCAAGATGCTCCTAGTAAAAAAGTAGAAGATGAAATAGATTTCTAAAAAAACAAAAATCCTTTAGAAGGTGAATAGTATGGAAAAATTTAGTACCAGTTTTACAGGGTATAAGAAAGAAGAAGTTAATGCTTTTGTTGCCGATGTTATTAAACAAGTTGAATCTATGATTGGTGATATGAAAGCTAAAGATGTTGAAATAGAACAGTTGAAACAATCTTTAGAAAAGTATAAAAACATGGAACAAACTTTTAATAAAGCTTTACTTATGGCAGAAGATACATCTAATCAAATTAGAAGATTAGCAAGAGATGAGAGTGCAACAATTATAGCAGATGCAAGAAAGAATGCTTCAAGGATTGTTAATGAAGCTTTAATTCAAGCAGAAAAAACTCAAGCTGAAAGTGCTCAGCTTAAGAGAAATATTATAACTTTTAAAAGAAGATTACGTACTATTTTAGAAAGTCAATTAGACTTAGTTGATGATATTGAACACTTAGATATTTAAGTGTTTTTATTTTTGATAAATTCTCTTAGTATTTTAGTTATTGCTCTTTTTTCAATACGAGATACATAACTTCTTGATATTTTTAATTGTTTAGATATTTCTTTTTGTGTTTGTTCTTTTTGGTTATATAGTCCATATCTTTTAATAATTATTTCTTTTTCTTTAGGGGTTAAGATGTTAATAAATTTGTGTAATAATTCAATATTAGTTTGGGTATTTAGTTCTTCAACGATGTCTTTATTTTCAGCTTTTAGAACGTCAATAAGACTTATTTCATTGCCATCTTTATCAAATCCAATGGGTTCATTTAAACTGACGTTATTTAGGTGCTTTTTATTGCTTCTAAAGTACATTAATATTTCATTTTCAATACATCTAGCAGCATAAGTTGTTAGTCTAGTTTTTTTAGATGGTTTATAAGAATCAATACCTTTAACTAAACCAATAGTACCAATACTTATTAAATCATCAGTGTCAGAATATTTCTTTTCATACTTTTTAACGATATGAGCAACTAATCTTAAATTATGTTCGATTAATTTATTACGAGCATTTTTATCACCAAGGAGATGTCTTTCAATCGCTTTTTCTTCTTCATCTTGAGGTAAGGCATTAGGAAATACATTTACAGAGTATGAACCGGTAAAGAAAACTAAACCTTTTAAAAAAGACATTAAATAAAATAACATTTAATCACCAATAAATTATATGTAAGATAAATGAGTTTTAATGATAAATTTAAATGTTAAATATTTTTTAAAAATGTATTGACAATTAAAAAATTGTGTTAGAATTTAATGTATTATTTTAAAAAGAGGTTTGTATGGGAAAATATTGTTGTACGATGATTATTGATTTTTCTAAATCATATGTTAGAGTTAATAATTATACTAACAGTATTTGTTCATGCTTTTATTTCGAAAAAAATTGTAACGGTAAGATAACGGTGTCTGAATAAACATTATAAAATAGTGTTTTCAGCGCCGTTTTTTTGTATTAAGGGAGGTTTTTAAATGAATGATATAACCATACAAGATTTATTAGATAAGTTAAGAGAATATAATCCAGAAGAAGTTGAAGCTGTAAAAAAGGCTTATGAGTATGCATATATCTTGCATGATGGTCAAACGAGACAAAGTGGAGAACCATATATTACCCATCCTTTAAATGTAGCATATATATTAGCCGAAATGCATGCTGACAGGAATACAATATGTGCTGGACTTTTACATGATACTTTAGAAGATACAAATATAACTAAAGAGGATATTGCGCATTTCTTTAATCAAACGGTTGCTAATTTAGTTGATGGAGTAACTAAATTATCTAAAATGAATTTTTCATCTAAACAAGATCAAAACTATGCTAATACAAGAAAAATAATAACTGGTATTACAGAAGATGTAAGAATAATTATAATTAAACTAGCTGACAGATTACATAATATGAGAACGTTAGGATTTAAATCTGAATTTAAACAAAAAGAAAACGCTTTAGAAACAATGGGAATTTTTGTGCCTCTTGCTTATTACATTGGTGCTTATAGAATCAAATCAGAATTAGAGGACCTTTCTCTTAGATATTTAAAACCAGAAATGTATAAACAAATAGAAGAAAAAAAGTTCAGATTAGAAGAATCAAGTGAAGAATGTTTGAGAGAAATGTTAATTAAAATAGAATCATTATTAAACGACGAACGAATACCAAATGAAATAAAAATAAGAACAAAAAATATTTATGGAATATATAGAAGACTGAGCGAAGGACATAAATTAGCTGATATTCATGATTTACTTGCTCTTAAAATAATGGTTGATGATGTTGCCAACTGTTATTACACATTAGGATTAATTCATAAAGAATATCATCCAATAAATAGTAAATTTAAAGATTATATATGTAATCCTAAAACTAATATGTATCAAAGTTTACATACAACTGTATTTGGTCCAGATGATAGATTGGTACAAACACAGATTAGAACATTTGAAATGAATAAAGTGGCTTCTTTTGGTTTAACTGCTTATTGGGATGCTCAAAAAGGTAAGGCAAGAGATGTTATGCAAGACGATTTAAAACAAAAATTTCAGTTTTTTAAATCGTTGACAGAAATTAATGCTATGTTTGGCGATAATCAACAATTTGTAAATCAAGTTAAAACAGAATTATTTGCAGGCAGAGTTTATGTGTATACAACAAAAGGTGATATAATTGAATTACCAAAAGGTTCGACACCGATTGATTTTGCTTATAAAATACACACTGATATAGGAAATACTATGGTTGGTGTGTTTGTAAATGATGAATTTGTTCCATTTGATTATGTACTACAAAATAAAGATAGAGTTAGAATTATAGCAGATGATTTATCTTTTGGTCCGAGGGAAGAATGGATTAATAAGGCTCATACTAGCTTAGCTAAAAGAAAAATAAAAGAATTTAATAAGAAATAATAAGTTTTATTTTAAAATTGATAATTTAAAAAGCTATGAATATGTGTAAAACTATATAAATAGTAGTTGAGTAAAGAATTAAAAGAATATTTTATTTTAATTAAACTACCTTGAATATGAAATTTTTGTATAGTATAATACATATATATTTCGTTGATAAAAAGAGTAGTAAGTATTAAATATATAATTAAAGAGAGTTAGTAGTTGGTGAGAACTAATAATATAAATATACTGAACTTACTTTTTTAGAAATAACGCAGTTCTGCGATAAAGATAAGAGATGCATAGCTTTATGAATTAAGGTGGTACCGTGGGTTTTACTCATCCTTAAATTGTAAGGCTTTTTTTGAAATAAAATACTAAAATTATATATTATTTGAAAATATATTTTATAAATAAATTTCAAAAATTGGTGCGTTTTATAATTTTAAAAAATGGAAGGAAGTAATAATATGTATGATTTTAAAGAAATTGAAAAGAAATGGCAAAAATATTGGCTAGATAATAATACCTTTAAAGCTATTAATGGTAATGGAGATAAACATTATTATATATTGGTAGAATTTCCATATCCAAGTGGAAGTGGTCTTCATGTAGGACATGTAAGAAGTTATACAGCACAAGATGCAAAGGCTAGAATTAAAAGAATGCAAGGATATAATGTACTATATCCAATGGGATTTGATTCATTTGGTTCACCTGCTGAACAATATGCTATCAAAAATCACATTCATCCTAAACAAGCTGTAGCGGAAAATATCAAAACATTTAAGGGTCAAATGATGAATTTAGGTTATTCATTTGATTGGGATAGAGAGTTTGCAACAAGTGATCCAGAATATTACAAATGGACTCAGTGGCAATTTTTACAGTTTTATAAACATGGGATGGCTTATAAAGATACTATAGCTGTAAATTGGTGTCCTACCTGTAAGACAGTTCTTTCTAATGAAGACAGTTCAGGTGGTGTTTGTGAAAGATGTGGAACTGCTGTTACTCAGAAAGAAAAGAGTCAATGGATGCTTAGAATGAGTAATTATTCTGAAGATTTATTAAGAGGTTTAGATGATACAAATTTTGCGGATAGAGTAAAACTTGGTCAGATAAATTGGATAGGCAAAAGTAGCGGTGTAGAACTTGATGTTGATATTGTTGGTGGTGGTAAATTTTCTGTATTTACTACTTGTATAGAAACTGTTTATGGCATAACATTTTTTGTTATTGCTCCTGATGGAAAACTTATAAAAGAATTAATGCCTAGAATTAAAAATAAAGAAGAAGTATTAAAATATATAGAAAAAACTTCTAAAAAAAGCAATATGGATAGAACCGAATTAAATAAAGAAAAAACTGGATGTTTAATTGAAGGAATTAAAGCAATTAATCCTATTAATGGTAAAGAAGTTCCAATATTTTTAGGTGATTTTGTTTTAGGTAGTTATGGAACTGGAGCTGTTATGGCTGTTCCGGCACATGATCAAAGAGATTACGAATATGCCAAAGTGTTTAATTTAGATGTTATTCAAGTTATTGAAGGTGGAAATATTGCTGAAAAAGCTTTTGAAAAACAAGACTATTTGGATAAAGGTTGTAAACTTATTAATAGTGAAGAATTTACTGGTATGACAGTAGAAGAAGCAAAAGAAGCAATTACTGACAAACTTGTCTTAAAAAATATTGCACGTAGAGTCGATAATTACAAAATGAGGGATTGGATTTTTTCACGTCAAAGATTCTGGGGAGAACCAATTCCAATGATTTATTGTGAAAAATGTGGCTGGCAACCAATGGATGAGAAGGACTTACCTTTATTATTACCTGATATTGCTGAATACGAGCCTACTGAAGATGGGCAAAGTCCACTTGCAAAAATAGATGATTGGGTAAATTGTAAATGTCCTAAATGTGGTGGTGACGCTAAACGTGAGACAGATACTATGCCTAATTGGGCTGGATCAAGCTGGTATTTTTTAAGATTTATGGATCCTCATAACGATAAAGAATTTGCTTCAATGGATGCAATGAAGTACTGGCAAAGAGTAGATTGGTATAATGGTGGTATGGAACATACTGCTAGACACCTATTATATGCTAGATTTTGGGTTCAATTTTTATATAACATAGGACTTGTTCCTAATAAAGAAATGATTTGGACAAGAATTAGTCATGGAATGATTTTAGGGGATAACAATGAAAAAATGAGTAAATCAAGAGGAAATGTTGTTAATCCAGATGATATGATTAAGGCTTATGGAGCTGATGCACTTCGAGTTTATGAAATGTTTATAGGTGACTACGAAAAAGATGCAGCTTGGAGTGAAAATGGACTTAAAGGATGTAAAAGATTTATAGATAAAGTTTATAGATTAAAAGACAAAGTCACTGATAGCGATGAATATACTTCATCTTTAGAAATATTAATCAATAAAACTATAAAAAAGGTTACAGAAGATATTGATACAATGAATTATAATACAGCTGTTAGTGCTTTAATGATTTTGGCTAATGCTTATGATAAACTTGATGCTATCAGTAAAAAAGATTATAGGACTTTATTGGTACTATTAAATCCAATTGCACCACATGTTACAGAAGAGTTAAATGAAATGTTGAGTCTTGGAAAGCCTATTTGTGAAAGTGAATGGCTAAGTTATGATGAAAATAAAATAAGTGATGAAATGGTTAATATTGCTGTAAGTGTGAATGGTAAACTCAGAAGTAAACTAGAAGTTAAAAAAGATACTAATAAAGATGAATTATTAAAACTAGCTAAAAGTCAAGAAAATATAATAAAGTATATTGATGGGCATGAAATAATAAAAGAAATTATAATTCCAAATAAGATAATAAATTTAGTAGTTAGATAAAATAATTTATAAATGTTGGATATAATGGAGGTAGGATTTTATGAATATAAGAACTGGATGGTTAACAGTTACTAGAAAATGCAATAATTTTTGTGAGTGGTGTTATACAAAAAATAAATTAAATTGTGAGAATATGAATTTTGATGATGCAATATCATGTGTTGATAAATTAAACGAATTAGGAGTTTCAAGATTAATTTTGATTGGTGGTGAAGATTAATGAAATTGAAAAAAATATTAAGCTTGTATAAAGGCACAAATATTTGTGCACCTACTATCAAAGGATTAAAAGGTGTATCAACAATGGCAAATTCTCTTTTAGATTGTAATTGTATTGATTGTGATTCTGATGCTAATTGTGTAAATTGTAATTAAATTGATTAAAAGAATAAGACAACTTATTCTTTTATTTTATTAATTTTTTATGAAATATATTTTATTAGCATTTTGTAAAAAAAGATGTTATAATGTGGAGTAATAAGTGATGACTAACAATTTAGTAGTTTATGCAGGAGTTATGTAGAGAGTTTATGGTTGGTGAAAATAAGCAAACGAAGGATAAATGAATTACAATGTTAAGAGCTTAATCGGGTAACTCCGTTAAAAGAATGAGTGCTTGTTGAAACAAGAATTAAGGTGGTACCACGGATAATATTTTCGTCCTTTTGGAAATATTATTCGTGTTTTTTTATTGAAGGAGATGAAATTATGACAAGAGATGAGAAAATTGAATTAGTAATTAGAAGGGCTGTTCAAATTTTTAATGAAGATTCATTAAGAAAAAAATTAAAAAGTGGAAAAAAATTAATAGTAAAATTTGGTGCTGATCCATCAAGGCCTGATTTACATTTGGGACATACTGTTTCATTAAGATTATTAAAAGACTTACAAGATTTAGGTCATGAAATATTTTTTGTAATTGGTGATTTTACGGCTATGATAGGAGATCCATCTGGTAAAAGTAAAACTAGACCAGCACTTACTTTTGAGGAAACAAGAAAAAGTGGTGAAACTTATTTTAAACAAGTTACTAAGATTTTAGATCCAGAAAAAACTAAAATTGTTTACAATAGTGAGTGGTTATCTAAAATGAATTTTAACGATGTATTAGAATTAGCTGGTAAATATACTGTTGCTAGAATTCTTGAAAGAGATGATTTTGCTAATAGATTTAAAAATAACATTTCTATTGGGATTCATGAATTTATGTATCCTTTAATGCAAGGATATGATTCAGTGGCTTTAAATGCGGATCTTGAAATTGGAGGAACTGATCAAACATTTAATTTATTAGTTGGTCGTGAACTTCAAAAAGATTATGGTCAAGAATCACAAGATGTAATGGTGTTACCATTGCTTGTTGGGCTTGATGGTAAAGAAAAAATGTCTAAATCATTAGGTAATTATATTGGAATAGATGAACCTGCTAATGTAATGTATGAAAAAGCTATGCGAATTCCAGATGATGTATTATTTGATTACTTTAAATTAACAACTGATGTTAATTTAGATGATATTAAGAAAATAATTGATGAAGATATAATATTAGCACATAAAAAATATGCTGAAGAGATAATCAAAATGTATCATGGAGAAATGTTTATTAAAGATGCTGAAGAAAGATATAAAACAGTAGCAACTGGTGGAGTTCCAGAAGATATTGAAGTTTATGAAATAGATGAAAAAGTAATTAATGATGGCATTTTATTAACAGATTTATTAGTTCTTTCAAAGATGTTACCATCAAAATCAGAAAGTAGACGAATGATAGAACAAAATGGGATTAGTTTAAATGGAGTAAAAGAAAATAATCCTAGTTGTATTATTACTATTCATAACTTTGATAATAAAGAATTAGTGATTCAAAAAGGTAAAAAACAATTTAAAAAGATTGTTATTAAATAGGTATTGAAGAAATTCAATACTCTTTTTTTAATTTAATTTATTTGGTATAATTTTAATTGGTGATATTGATGCTTAATATGTTTGTACCAGATATGTATTTAAAGAGTATTTATGATATAGATTATAAGAAATTAA